>JADGCV010000004.1:40007-152868 GCA_015228815.1 Magnetococcales bacterium
CAAAACCACTTTGATACAGATCCCGGATCAGCCTCCACTTTGCCTGGTAGCGATCCTCCGTCCGGTGTTTGGTTCTCTTGGCATGTTGATGTGCCAACGTCACAATCGCAGTTGCCATACTTTGACCAGCTCATCCACGCGCCGATCACCAATTACCGCCTCACGTGTAATCCGGGCCAATTCCTTGTCCAGAAATTCGAACCCTCGCTCCCAATCGATACCATCGTGTGCTCGTGGCAGGAAGAAGGCCAGAAAATCCTTGAAATACAACCTCAGGATTTCCTTCCATGGGGTATCAAACTCATCGTTTGGACGCTTTTCATCTTTTGTTTCCAACCGATTCTCCCCTCATTCCCTGTCCAGATCCGAGCAGCCAGAGAATTGTCCTGGATTTCGTTCTTCCAGTCCACGGGAATTTATCAACATTGACGCCAATCGCGTCCAAGATTTGACCGGATAGAGAAAACGGCAATGAGATGCCGCGACATCCGAACCATAGGCCCGTGCGTGTATTTCTCGACCACGCCAAACAATTTGAAAATAATTGCAACGGAACATAACCTTCGCAACAAATCCCCATCGAATCACCATCACACGCATTCTTGTGATTCTTTGCGACACTGAAAAAAGAAGCGTGACCAATGAATTCTGAATCTTTTCGCTTCATGGTGCATAATAAGCCTCAAGAATCTGGTGGGTTTATCCGATTCGGAACCCCCCACGGACATTCGAGGAAACACCAGGCAACATGAACTGAAAAACGTGGAGGAGCACCGATCATGGCCGCGATTTCGTTACGCTCCAATCGTCCCACCGCGACAGTCTGGGAAGATTCCAGACGCACGGAACGGGGAGGCAAACCATCATCCAGGTCCAGTGGCATCGGTACCCTCTGGGTTGTGGTCAATATGGCGCTTGCCGCCGGCATCACCTTCGGAATCACGTACCAGATGCAAAACAGAAAAATGGACCAGATTCTCCAGGGACGAACCGACTCCCAGAAGAAACTGATCGAGGCGACACACGCCTCCGAAGAGTTCAAGCATCGACTGACCCAGACCGACAGCATCCTGGAAACCCTGAAGAAGAAGGAGGCCGGGACAGGAATGATCATCAACAACCTGATCCATTCGAAAAAAGAGCTCGCTTCACAAATGACCGCCAAGGAAAAGGAATGGCGGGAGGAAAAGGAACTCCTGTTGAACCGGATCAAGGCTCTGGAGACGACCAATGCCCGGTTTCTGGCGCGACTCGCCTCCTCGGACCAAAGCGCGATCCGAGCGCCGGTGGATGCGGTCAAGGAATCGCCGGCCATGGAAAGAAACACGGAGAAGTGGTATCTCGACCAGGCACGGAACGTCGAACGATCGAAAGATCGGTCGGGATGTCTCGATGGCGACTGCGTCCTCGGCAAGGGAACCTGGCTTTTCGACAATGGCGATGTCTACATCGGTTCGTGGAACAATAGCCTCAAGGAAGGACAAGGGCTGTACCTGTACGCCCATGGGGCCTATTATTTCGGAGGTTGGTCCCTGGATCTCAAGCATGGCCGTGGAAGTTACCAATATGCCAATGGACACCGTTTCGAAGGGGAATGGCAGGACGGACAACGTCATGGCAAAGGAAAAGAACTGTTGACCAACGGCAAAACCGTCCGGGGTGTATGGACCAAGGGACGGAAGGATTCATGATCGTTTGCGGCGATGGACCATGGCAGGAAGGTTGCCCATGAATCTGTTGGAACGACTGTTGTATCGTGACGGTTTGATGCTCATCATCGACAAACCGGGGGGGTGGGTCGTTTACGGCGCGGGTGCGGGAGGAAAAAACCTGGAACCATTGTTGACCACCCTTCGGTTTGGCCTTCCCCGGTCCCCCGCGTTGGTCCATCGCCTGGACCGGGGCACCAGTGGCTGCCTGATACTGGGGCGGCACCCCAAGGCGACACGTCGCTTGAACCGGTTGTTCTCCGAACATCGGATCGAAAAACGGTATTGGGCCATGGTTCACGGAAAGCCGCCAAACGATCAGGGAATCATCGATGAACCGCTGCGCGAGGTTGAAAAATCACGTACCGGTCCAACCATGGTGGTCGATCCGGGAGGACAGCCCGCCATCACCCGATACCGACTGTTGGATCGGGTGGATCGGGTATCCTGGCTGGAACTGATGCCCATCACGGGCCGGACCCATCAACTGAGGGTGCATTGTGCGTATCTTGGTTGTTCCATCATTGGAGATTTTCGTTATGGGAGGGATTCGGGAATCCCCTTGCACCTGCACGCACGACAAATCATTGTTCCACTCCATCCCAACCGCCCCGCCATCGATGTCACCGCCCCCCCACCGGGACACCTCCGTGAATGGCTGACCCGCATGCCCAACCATCGGGAATTCCTTGACGACACCCCCTGATCCACGCGAAATAATCATGGAGGCGGAATCATGTCGCCTGAACACACCTTTCACCCGACGGAAACGATCCCATGAAACCGAAACTGCCGGATGATTCGCTTTTCTTGTCGCCACCGGGAGCCCCATGGAAAAGGGCTGTCGGTCTCCTGTTCCCGGTATTGGCCGTTCTGTTGCCCTTGAGCGCCAGTCCGGCGGAAGAAAAACAGACACAGGCGGAGCTGCCGGTCGTTGAGGTATCTCTCTACTCCAGCGGCGTCGGTTATTTTCGCCATGCCGGCGACATCGAGGGTCCAGTCACGGTCTCTCTTCCCTTCAAGGAGGAAGAAATCAACGATGTCCTGAAATCCCTGGTCCTTGAAACACCGGACAACGAGCCAACCGGATTTGTCGTGTTTCCGTCACAGCAACCGCTGGATCGACTGCTCAAAGGATTTCTGGTCGATCTTTCCGGCCACCCTTCCCTGGCGGAAATCCTGATACAACTTCGTGGAACACCGATCCGGACCGTTCATCAGGGCAAGGAAATCCAGGGTCGAATCCTGGGAATGGAACAACGCCCCGTGGGTCTGACAGGAAAGGAAAACGAGGCAACGATCGATTGGTTTCTCAATCTTGCCACCCATGATGGCGTCAAGGCCATCGCGGTTCGTGATCTGGAAGAAATACGCCTGATCCGTGGAGAAACACTTGGCGATCTGTCCAAGGCACTCGACGCCATGGAACAGGCGGGGGGGCATGAACGGAAAAATCTGCAACTCTCCTTTCCCGGATCGGGAAAACGTCGGGTCGAAGTCGGCTATATCGTCGAGACCTCCCTTTGGAAAAGCGGGTATCGTCTCCAACTTTCCGTGGCATCGGCCCCCTCGTCCCAGGCATCCCTCCAGGGATGGGCCATTGTGGAAAACCAGACCGACAACGACTGGTCGGACATTCGTCTGTCCCTGGTCAGTGGTCGTCCCATTTCCTTCATTCAGGAGTTGTATTCCCCGCGATACGCCAATCGTCCACGGGTACACCCACGGGAAGATGACGAACTGGCGCCAGTCCGTCATGAATCTGGAATCTCCTTTTCATCGGTCCAGGAAAAAACCGTCAACCGTATGGCCAATGCCGCGCCCGCACCGGAGGCACTCGGCGCAACCGCGCAACCACCTCGTGAAGCGGTCCTCGCATCGAACACCGATGAAACGGGCACTTTTTCCGGAAAGGAAACGCTTCTGGCCTCATTGAGCGATGTCCGGGAAAACGTTTCGGTCCGCTTCGAGGTTGAGAAGGTCAACCTTCCGCGCCGTCGCGGGGCCATGATCCCCTTTTTTTCCCATTCCATCCCCATGGAACGAATCAGCCTTTTCAATGCCCGCCACCATGCCACCCGTCCATTTCGTGGTCTTCTCCTGGAAAACGTCAGCCCACGACATCTTCCGGCAGGTCCGGTCACCCTGTTTGAAGGGGAACGGTATGCCGGCGACGCCCTGCTCGACGATCTTTCCCCGGGACAAAAGGGATTGTTGACTTATGCCCTCGATCATGAGATCCAGGTACTGGTCGCACCGCGTTCCACCTCCGGTCGTCTGACCTCCGGACGGATCGCCAAGGGAATCCTGAAACTGACACGACGCAACCTTTCCCGTCATGAATATTTATTCAAGAACAACGCCCGTGAATCCCGGGTCCTCCTGATCGAACACCCGCGCACCCATCGATGGAATCTTGTCAAACCGGATCATCCCTGCGAAATGACCTCGGACTTCTATCGTTTTCGCATGGAACTGGCCCCGTTGGCGGAAATGAAAATTCCGGTAGTAGAGGAAATGATTCGGACGCAGGAGATTCATCTGGTCAACAATCTTTCCTCGGTCATCTTCTCTTATGCTTCCGAGGAAGGCTTTTCCGAGCCGTTGAAACAGACCCTGGAACACGCCTCCCGCCTCCAAGGAGACGTGGAGGAACTTGATCGCAAACTTGATGATCTGACCCGAGAACTTCGCGCCGATGGCGAGGAACAGAATCGGATTCGGAACAACCTGGGGGCAATCCCTTCCGGGACCGCTTTCCACAACCGCATGATGTCGAAAATGGATGCGATGGAAAGCGCCATGGAAGAAAAGGTCGGCGCGGTGAACCGTCTGAAAATGGCTCGGGATCTTGCCCGGAAGCGTCTTGAAACGTATCTTTCGACCGTGGAACTATAACGAAACTTCCCATCATGGGATCGAATGGGACCGACGGTTGCCAAACCATTGATGGGTGATCGCCGTCTCGATCCCCTTCAGTTTCGTCAAACAGACGACATTTCTGGTCCATTACCTGCATCTTCCACGTTCATCCAATCCATGGCCCAACCTTATTGTTGGCGCTTCAATTCGTTCCCAAGAGACGTGCTCCATGTCGAAGGATTCACGGGTACTGGCCATCATTCCTGCCCGCGGTGGTTCCAAGGGGGTTCCGATGAAGAATATCCGGAACCTGGCCGGAAAACCCCTTTTGGTCTGGACCATCGAGGCGGCCCATGGGTGTCGTGCCATCGACCGGTCGATTCTGTCCAGCGATGATCCGGAAATCATCGCCATTGCCCGCGATCATGGGTGCGACGTTCCGTTCATACGACCCGCGGCACTGGCGGACGATCAGGCAAAGGCCATCGATGTCGCCCTTCATGCCCTGGAAACCTTGGGAGAAACCTATCACATTCTGGTCTGGTTGCAGCCGACCTCACCGCTGCGACAGACGACCGACATCGAGCGAGCGCTGGACCTTCTGCTCCGTGGCAGCCATGACAGTTGCACCTCCGTTTCTCCCGCCGCCAAACCTCCCGACTGGATGTACCGGCTCAACGAGGATGGCACCCTGCGTCCCGTCCTGGAGAATCGTCCCCCCTCCGGAGGCCGTCAAGACCTTCCGAAAGCCTACGTTCTCAACGGGGCGATCTATGCGTGTCGGATTCCCTGGTTGCTTGAAGGAAAACGCTTTGTCGATGAAAAAACGGTTGCCTACCTCATGGAACCACGGGATGCCATCGACATCGACACCGAGATTGATTTCAACTTGTGCGAACTCCTCATGAAAAATCGACAGGCCACAACATGATTCCCGATGGGCAAAAAATAAAATGAAGAATCCTGGGCACTCCCTGAATCAATGGTTTTTCTGAAACACGTCCATGGAACCCGACACCCGACGAACCATCGCCATCATCACCGGATCACGCGCCGAATATGGTCTCCTCCGTCCCCTGATGACCCGGTTGCGCGATGACCCGGCAATCCATCTTCAGGTCATTGTCACGGGCATGCACCTTGATCCACGCTTCGGTCTGACGGTACAGGCAATCCTGGAAGATGGATTTTCGGTTCAAGAACAGGTGGAAATGCTCCTGGACGACGATTCCCCGATGGCGGTCGCCCGTTCCATGGGGACAGGACTGCCACGGCTCGCGGCGGCCCTGGAACGCACTCGACCGAAACTCGTCATCCTTCTGGGAGACCGGTACGAAATATTATGCGCCGCCCAGGCGGCCATGGTCATGAACATTCCCATCGCCCACATCCATGGTGGCGAGGCGAGCGAGGGGGCCATGGATGAAGCGATCCGTCACGCCGTCACCAAACTGTCGCATCTTCATTTCACCGCTGCCGAACCCTATCGTGCCCGCGTCATCCAGATGGGAGAAGAGCCATCGCGGGTATGGAATGTCGGCGCCCTGGGACTGGACGCGATCGCCGCGAACGCTTGGATGAGCAAAGCCGAACTGGAGGAATCGATCGACTTTTCCCTGGGGGAGCGTTTTTTCCTCGTAACCTTTCATCCGGTAACCCTGACCTCCCCGCCGGCATGCAACCGGACCACGGCTGCCACCGCCATCGAGGAATTATTGGCGGCACTGGACTTGTTTCCACGGCATACCCTTCTTTTTACCGGGGTCAACGCCGATCCGGGACACGCGGCCCTCGCCACGGCGATCCGCGACTATTGCCGCGACAATCCGCAACGGGCCATACTCATCCCATCCCTTGGCCAAAGACGTTACCTTTCCGCCATGAACCATTGCGCAGCCGTCGTTGGCAACTCCTCCAGCGGCATCCTCGAAGCCCCGGCCCTGAAGGTTGCCACCGTCAATATTGGCATGCGACAACAAGGACGGCTGCGGGCCTCCAGCGTTCTGGACTGCATCGAGGAACGCCATGCCATCGCCGACACCATCGATCAGGCCATCTCGCCACGGTTCCAGGCATCGCTCCCCCGGACAACCCACCCCTTTGGCGATGGACATGCGGCGGAACGAATCATGAACATATTGAAATCATATCCCCTGGACCATCTTCTGATAAAAAAATTTTACAATCATCCATGGAAACCGGACCATGAAAAAAATATTCATCATTGCTGAGGCGGGCGTCAATCACAATGGCGATCTTCACCGGGCGATCGCCATGGTGGACAGCGCCGCCCTCTCCGGCGCCGATGCGGTCAAGTTCCAGACGTTCAAGGCAGAACATCTGGTGACCGCGGCAGGACGCAAGGCAGCCTATCAGGAACGGACGACCGGTCCGGGTTCGCAACTGGACATGTTGAAAAAATTGGAACTGAGTGAACGGGACCATTTCATTCTGGCCCAACGATGCCGTGACCAGAACATTGAATTTCTATCCACCCCCTTCGACCCGCCCAGTCTGCGTTTTCTGGTGGAAAATGGCTTGGTCCGCCGGATCAAGATTCCTTCGGGAGAGTTGACCAACGGTCCTCTGTTGTTCGAGGCGGCGAAGATGAGAATTCCGATGATTCTTTCCACGGGGATGGCCAACACCGAGGAAATCGAAATGGCCCTGAGGGTGATTGCCAAAGGAGTCTCCGGAGAGGATCCGTTGACCCTTTCCTTTTCGTTTTTCCGTCCGACGAACCATGATCATCTGACGGGCAAGGCAATCCTGCTGCATTGTACCACTGCCTATCCCACCCCCATGGAAGAGGTCAATCTTCTGGCGATGGCGACGATGAAAAAACAGTTTGGACTCGAAGTCGGCTATTCGGACCATACACAGGGGATCACCATCGCCCTGGCCGCTGCGGCCCTGGGAGCGACCGTCATCGAAAAACATTTCACCCTGGACCGGACCCTGGAAGGCCCCGATCATCGCGCCTCCATCGAACCCGACGAATTGACCGCCCTGGTCAAAGGAATTCGCGACATCGAAAAGGCCCTCGGCGATGGCGCAAAGCATCCCCGCGCCAGTGAACGGGACAATGCCCGAGTGGCCCGGAAAAGCCTTGTCGCCGCCACGGCCATCACCAGGGGAACCCTCTTCTCCACCGACAATCTGGCCATCAAACGTCCCGGCGGCGGTCGTTCACCAATGGATTATTGGAACCTTCTCGGAACCCCGGCGCATCGCAACTATCAGCCGGACGAATTGATCGACTGATTACCTTCATCTCTTCAACGGGAGGATGGAGAGACCACGGAGGGTGCGGGTAGCGTGGCAGGCAGGCGCACCTCCTGAGCGGCAGAGGCGGGCGGTACGTATTGCACGGGAATTGGCCATGCTCGCATCAGTCCGAACAGAAGGCCAATTCCCCCAATGATCATGGCACCCGTTTTGATCACCATGCGAAGCTCAAGTTCTTTGAGATCCCTCTTGAGGTTGGCTTCCACGGCAGCCAGACGGACATCCAGTTCCTCGATTTTGATACCCAACTCTTGCCTGGTGGCCAGACCATCCAGACGGCTTTTCACCTGTTCCTTCACAAAGGCCAGCGTATCGAATGGAATGGCGGCACTCATGGTTCATCTCCCGTGTTTTCCACGACCGCTCCTCCTTCTTTTTCGGAAGATTCTACCCCACAAAACACCATAACGTCCACTATGGACACCTGGCATCCAGGAACGTTCATTCCTGTTGGCGAAGGCACTGCGCCACCGGGGCGAAGGTGCGGCGATGGTGGGGGGTGATCCCCAGATGGTGCAGGGCGTGACGATGTTCCCGGGTCGGATAACCCATATTATGTTCCCAGCCGTAACCGGGATGGTTCCGCGCCAGGGAACGCATGATGCGGTCGCGGGCTTCCTTGGCCACCACCGAAGCGGCGGCAATGCTGGCGGATCTCCGATCCCCCCCCGTCACTGCCTGGGACGAAATGGAAACCTCTTCCAACAGATCACGGCCATCGATCAGCAAGAACGCGGGGACCACGGAGAGGGCAAGGACTGCCCGTTTCATGGCGAGCAGGCTCGCACGACGAATGTTGAGGCAGTCGATTTCCGTGACATCCGCCGCTCCGACCCCGACGGCCAGGGCGACATGATTTATTTTCAGCTCCAACCCCTGCCGCTCTTTCGCGGTGAGCCGCTTGGAGTCGTCCAGACCCGGCAGATCCGATTCCAGTGAAAGCGTGTGCGGCAAAATCACCGCCGCCGCCACGACCGGACCCGCCAATGGTCCCCGGCCCGCCTCATCCAGGCCGCACACATGAATCAATCCATCCGCCCAGAGTCCCTTCTCGATCGAAAGGTCGGGACGTGTACGCGGAGGACTACCAGTCACGCTTTTCGCGAATACGGGTCGCCTTTCCGGTACGATCGCGCAGATAATACAACTTGGCACGGCGCACGTCGCCCTGACGAACCTTCTCAATCTTGGCAAGCCTGGGCGAATGGAGTGGAAACACCCGTTCCACCCCCTCGCCAAAGGAGACCTTGCGTACCGTGAAGGTCGAACTGAATCCGGCGTTGTGGCGCCCGATACACACCCCTTCAAAGATTTGAATCCGTTCCCGACCCCCTTCGGCAACCTTCACATGCACCCGCAAGGTATCCCCCGCACGAAAAGGGGGCGCGCTGTTTCTGGTCTGGGCCTGCTCAAACTTCAACAATTCATTCATGATTTCCCATCCCGCCACTACCGGTCGTTGATCCCGTCCGCATCACTACGGATATAAAGTCAAAAGCAAAACCCTGGGGGCAATCCTCCAGACCCCTTTTTTCTTTCAATATTTTTTCCATTACCTTTCAGGTCGTCTCGTCTTCCGGGCTGGCACGGTCCATATCTTCCTTCAGGGCCAGCAGCAGACGTCGTTCCTCCCGGGTCAACCGGGCCTCCGTCAACAAATCGGGCCGCCGCAACCAGGTTCGCAACCACGCCTGCCGCCGGCGCCACCCCTCGATGGCACCATGATTACCCGAAAGCAGCACCTCCGGAACCCGGACAACCTCATCCCCGCCTGCCACATGCCATGCCGCCGGTCGGGTATAATGGGGGTGATCCAGCATTCCCGTAAAAAATGAATCGTTGCGAAAACTTTCCGCATCACCAAGGACCCCGGGGACCAGACGTGCCACCGCATCCACCACCGCCATCGCCGCGATTTCGCCCCCTGTCAGGACGAAATCTCCCAGGGACACCTCTTCATCGACATACCGCGTGACAAAACGTTCATCGATCCCTTCATAATGGCCACACAGAAGGATCAGATGATTCACCCCGCTCAGGCGTATTGCATCGGCCTGGCAAAACCGCCCCCCCTGGGGCGAAAGACAGACGACATGCGCCGCGTCCCACCCCTCCATGGAGCAGAGCGCCCGCTCCAGGACATCCGCCTTGATCACCATCCCCGGGCCACCGCCGAAGGGGGCGTCATCCACCGTCCGATGCCGATCCCGGGCAAAATCACGCAAGGCGACCAGGGAGATTTCCAGATGCCGGTTCACGATCGCCCGTCCAAGAATGGAATGGCCGAGCACCCCGGCAAACATCTCCGGGAACAGGGTGACAATGCCGATCCGCATCATCCCCCTGGACCGGCGTCAGGAGGCCGCTTCCTTGCCTTTCAGCAATTTGGCAATGGGGTCCGAAGGTTGCGCACCCGCACCGAGCCAATGGTTGACCCGTTCCATGTCCAGCTTGAGCCCATCCGATTCCAGACGGGGATCGTAGGTTCCCAATTTTTCCAGGAACCGGCCATCCCTCGGCATACGGGAATCGGCCGCCACCACCGCGTAAAAGGGCTTCTTCTTGGAACCCCGGCGCTGCATCCGTATACGAACCGCCATGTGATCAATCATCCTCTCGATAATACCGGTTCCGCCATGGAAACCGTGGTTGCCGTCACGATTCATCGACCTTCAAACCTTGAAACACCCGCCTGGAACACATCGATTCCACGCATGTCAGGATACAAAAACCACGAATTATGTTGCGGAAGTACCTCGATGTCAAGTTTATCTCTTCGGCCCCATCCCCGGAAATTTCATCCCCCCCAGTGCCCCCAGATTCATCCCCTTGGGCAACCCGAGCCGTCCCAGCCCCCCCTTGCCGCCCATCTTGCCAAACATTTTCATCATTTTCTGCATTTCGACAAACTGCTTGAGCAAACGGTTGATCTCCTGCACACTCGTTCCGGAACCCATGGCGATCCGACGTTTGCGCGAGGCATTGAGCATCTGATGTTTCCTCCGCTCCTGGCGGGTCATCGACAGGATGATCGCCTCGATTCGTTTCAGCTCACCCTCGCCCCCGGAGACCTCCTTTCCCTTCATCGCCTGCTTGAGGCCCGGAATCATGGCCATCAGATCGCCCAAAGGTCCCATTTTCTTGATCTGTTGCAACTGGACCAGAAAATCTTCCAGCGTGAATGATGAAGAAAGAATTTTCTCCTGCAATTTGGCCGTTTCCAGCAGATCCACCTTTTCCATGGCCGTCTCGACCAGACTGACCACATCCCCCATTCCCAGAATGCGCGAGGCGATCCTGTCGGGATGAAAAGGTTCGAGACCCGCCAAGGTTTCGCCCGTCCCGAGAAACTTGATCGGCTTGCCCGTGACATGTCGAATCGAAAGGGCCGCCCCACCCCGCGCATCGCCGTCGGTCTTGGAAAGGATCACCCCGGTTATGTTCAACCGTTCGTCGAACCCCCGGGCCACCCCCACCGCATCCTGCCCCGTCATCGCATCCGCCACCAGAAGGATTTCCAGGGGATTGACCAGATTGCGAATTTCCTCCAGTTCCGTCATCAGGTCGTCATCGATGTGCAGACGACCCGCCGTATCCAAAAACAACAGGTCATATCCACCCCGTTGCGCCGCCTCCAGGGCCTGCCGCGCCAACTCCCGAGGATCGGCATCGCGCCGCCCGGGAACCACATCCACCCCTGCCCCCCGCCCCACCGTCGCCAATTGATCCATCGCCGCCGGACGGTACACGTCAAGCGAGGCCAGCAAAGACCGTTTTTGATGCCGCTCCAGCATGCGTTTGGCCAGTTTGCCCGTGGTGGTCGTCTTCCCTGACCCTTGCAGGCCCACCATCATCACCACCACCGGCGGTTGTGCCGCCAGATCGAGTTGTTCATTGCGTGTCCCCATGATCGCCACCAGGGCATCATGGACCACCTTGATGACCTGCTGTCCCGGAGTCAGCGCGTTGATCACCTTCTGGCCCGTCGCCTCCGTCCGGACCTGATTGATGAATTCCTTGACGACCGTCAGGTGAACATCCGCCTCCAGCAAGGCCCGACGCACTTCGCGCAGGGCATCTTCCATGTTTTTCTCATTCAACGCCCCCTGCCCCTTCAGGGTCTTGAAGACATGATCCAAACGATCCGAAAGGGTATCGAACATGCCGGTTCCTCAATGAGAATTTTAAAACCCAAAGAAACACCCGCCTCAATCCACCGTCACCGGCAAACCCAACACCCGCCATTGGGCGATCGAGCCATCATAGAGACGCACTTTTTCATAGCCCAGGTACGTCAGCAACAACCAGGTATGCGCAGCCCGATGAGCCGTCTCGCAATACACGATCAATTCCTTTTCCCGGTCGGTAACGCCAATCCGGGCCAACTGCCGCTCGATCTCCCCCCGATCCTTCAACAGAAAATCCCTTGGCCCACGAAGGCTGTCGGTCCATTCATAAAGGACCGCACCACGAATATGCCCGCGCGGCGAACGGATCGTCAGCCCCTGATATTCCTTGGCCGACCGGGTATCCACAAGCAATCCATCCCGCCGCCCCTCGGAAACGGCCAGTACCTCCTCGCTTTCCGCCAGCCATCGCCTTTCCAGCCGCCAATCAAAACTGGTTTCCCGCACCCGGACCGTCCCCGATTCCATCGGACGGTCCCGGGAATACCAATCGGCAAGCCCGCCATCCAATACCCCCTTGAACCCCGTATGCCCTGCCGTCGCCAGAGTCCACAACAATCGGGCCGCATCCAATCCTCCCGTCAAATCGTAGGCCACGACCGGAGTCCGGACACCAATCCCCATGCGACCGAATTCCCTGGCCAATTCAGCCGGATCGGCCAACATTCCTGGAACATCGTCGCGCTTGGTCACCAGTTTCCCATACGACAACTGAACCGCCCCGGGAATGTGAAACTGATGATAATATTTTTCCCCATCCAACTGGACGATGCACAGATCCGGATCCCTGAGCGTCGATTCCAACCATTCGGCCTCGACAAACCCCATCGATTCCCGATCCTTGAACCGTTCACCTTTCGTGGCATTCATAAAGATCCATGTTTATTTATTTAAGTTGCGATAACAAGACATCGGTTGGTCGGACACCGGTCCGCACCTCCCGCCAGGTTCCCTCCGCCGTCGCCCGACCCATGATGTCCAATGACAGATGGAAGACCCCTTTGTCGGGAATCCGGTCCTGAATATCCAGGAAATCGGGAAGATTTTTCAGAAAGACCTCGACCAGGGCCGGATCGAACAATGTCCCCCGCGATTTTCCGATGAAGGAAACCGCTTCATCCCTTGAACACCCTTTTCTGTAGACGCGATCATGGATCATGGCATCGAAAACATCCACCAGCGCGACAATCCGGGCATAAAGATGAATCTCCTCGCCCCGCAGTCCCTGGGGATAACCCCGGCCATCCCACCGTTCATGATGTTGATGGGCAACCGTCGCCCCGAGACGCATCAGCTTCCGCCTGCTCCCCTTGAGAATTTCAAAGCCAAGGGTGGCATGGCGGCGAATCCGTGCAAGTTCCTCCGGCTCCAGTGGCCCTGTTTTCCGCAACAACCGATCCTCCAACACCACCTTTCCCAGATCGTGCAGCGCCGCCGCCAGCCACAACGCCTCGATCTCCTCCTCCGGCAGACCGATTCCCTGTCCCAACAATCGGGAACTCTCCGCCACCCTCTGGACATGACTGCCGAATTCGCTGGACCGGGCCTCGATCAGTTCGCCCAAAGTTGCGGTAATGTCGCGTTGGGTTTCGATCACTTCGTGGTGCAGATGCATGTTCTGAAAGGCCATCCCCACATTGGACATGAAAATATGCAGCAGATTGCCGTCAAGATCGGTAAAATCCCTGTTCGCCTGGAAAAAAAGGATATTTTTCTCCTGATTGTATCCTGGAAAGGGAACGGCATACCGATCCCCCTCGAAATGGCCCCGCCCCGACGCGATGGCCGCCTGGATCACCATCACCACCGGATTGGCCGCCCCATCGGAAAGATCGCACCCCTCCATGGATTCATAAATCCCCGTACCGCCATGGATCCGCCATACCCCCTCCTCCTCCCGGGCGGCAAATCCCGAACATGGTCCCTCGCCACCCATGCCATCAACGCCAAGAATTTCGTGCAGACGCTTCAATACCTCCAGCAACAGTTTTTTTTCGGAACGGGGACCGAACAACCCCCCGGTCGCCTCTGCCACCCGAGCCCATCCCATCCGCCTGCGTTCGACCGAATCCAGATCGCGAAACGAACGCAGCGAGGTAATGATGGCGGTCAACAATTTTTCCTGGGTCAGTTCCGTCTTTTCCCGATAGTCATTGATGTCGTAGTTGGAGATCACATCCACTTCCGGGGCCTGTCCCGGCTGTCCGGTGCGCAGGATGATGCGGACCTTCCTGTTGTCGAGGTCCTCGCGCACGTAACGGACGACATCAAGCCCCGCATCCTCGCGTTCCATGACCACATCCAGCAACAAAACCGCCGTATCGGGATGTTGGCGCATCAGGGACCGGGCCTCGGCCCCGGAATATCCTGAAATCAGTTCGATGCCCCGCTCCTCGAACTGGAACCGGCGCAGGATCATCGAGGTAATCTCATGCACCCCCCGATCATCATCGACAACGACGATTTTCCAGGTCCCTCGTGTCCGCCGCGCCGATGTTCCCGAAGGCTCTTCGGCAAAAAACAGCGGCACATCCGAATCGGAATTCCCAAACAGTGTACTATCCATGGAACTCCTCCGTCGAACCCGGGAAAATAAGGGAAAAGAGCACCCCCTTGCCTGGGCTGCTCTCGCAATGGATGCTTCCCCCCAAGGTCTGGGTCACAAGATTGAAGACAATGTGCAACCCCAGACCGCTCCCCCCCCTGTTGCGGGCAGTCGTGAAAAAAGGTTCGAATATATGCTCCTTGACCTCTTCCGTCATTCCCCGTCCCGAATCGGTGTAGGTCATGCGGATGTTGTCGCCTGCCCGTTCGACCTGCAAACGAATTTCCCCCACGGCCTCGGGATCGAAACCGTGCTGGAGCGAATTTTCCACAAGGTTGGTGACAATCTGGGAAACGACGCCAGGAAAGCCATTATATTCGAGATCATCGGGACATTCAGTGAAAATAGTGATCCGGGTTTTCTTGAGGCGGGGTTGAAGGCTTCTGAGAATCTGCTGAATGTATTGGCCGACCTTGAACCGTCTTTTTTCCTCGCTGCTCTGGTCCACGGCAACCTGCTTGAAGCTGCGAATCAATTCGGCGGCCCGCATCAGGTTGTTCAGGACCATTTCCGAAGATTCCACCGCATCGGCGATGAACGCCACCAGATCGGTTTTTCTCAAGCCTCCCTTTTCCATCAGATTCTGAACGTCATGGCATTTTTTTTCGAGGAACGAGGCCGCCGTGATGCCGATTCCGACCGGCGTGTTGATTTCATGGGCCACGCCGGCCACCAATCCTCCCAGATAGGCCATTTTTTCCGTTTCCAACAATTTTGCCTGGGTCCGTTTGACCATCACCAGCGATTCCCACAGGGACTTGTTGGCCACGGTCAATTCTCTTTCCCGTTCTTCCAAATGGTTCTGTATCTCGATGATCGAGGCCATCATTGCCGCGAATTGTTTTTCCAACGCCGCCAGTTGATCCCCTCCCGGGGAAAGCGGCAACTCCGAACCCAAATATTGTTTTGAAAACGACCGCGCCGCCAGCGAGAGCGAACGAATTCTTCTTCCAAGCCAATGAATCATCATGATGAACAGCAGCGCCAGAATGCCAAAACCGACCGTCCGGAAACCGCGGTCGGCCTGTTCCACCCGTCGCTGAGATTCCGAAACCTCCGAAAGGGACATCAAGGTCGCTACCTGAAGCAGATGATCGGAGGTTATTCCATCATCGAGCAGGGGCCGTGACTGGATCAGGTAACGCTGCCGCAACGCATCCACCGAAGCGCCGACCGCAACCTTGTCGGGCCGCGACGTGGCGGCAATGTCGTACCCGTCCCGGCTCAGCAGCGCCAGAATGGCATCGGAGTCGGAGGCTTGCAGTATCGAGACAAGAAAATGATTGTCCAAGGGGGTCACCAATACCAGGGCGCCACGACCCCTTTCAACAGAATCGACCCCTTTGACCCGGGTCAGAAGATAGGCCGCGCCATCGACCATGCGGATGGCGTCATCGCTCTCGACCCGATCCAACCCCTCGGAAAATTCCGCCACGAACCCTCCGGGCAATGGCCGCTCCGCCGCCGCATAGGATTCTCGCAGTCGTCCATGGACATCGTACAAAAAAAGAAAGGGGGCATCGATCAGATCCCGCAAAATCCCCTTCTTCGGCAACCAGGGGGGAATTTTCCGATGACGCACCGGCCATGGTGCGGACGCATCTTCCACCAACCCATTCCATTCGAGGGAGACATGCTCCAGAAAGGATTGCCGTTGGACCAACAACCGTGCGATCCGTCTCTGGGAATGAATCCGCTCCGCCAATGCCTGCCAATGGGCGGTCGATCGATGCCGCAACTCCCTGACAAGCACATCGCGAAACACCGACTCGCTGCGTTTGAGATGATGAAAATCAATGACAAACCACAAAAGGGATCCCATGAGCATCGTCACCAGGACGGCCTTCCATCCCAATGACACGCTTCGATCATACCGGTCAAGGAATGTCTGGATCATCGATGGGGCCATGCCTCGTCGGGAAGAGGGATTGTTTGGAGAAGGATGCCCTGAACCAGCCAGTCAGGTCAATACAGGGACACCCCCGCCTGTTCCAACATGCGCCCCAGACGAATCAGAGGCAGCCCCATGAGGGCAGTGGGATCGTCCCCCTCGATCCTTTCGAACAGTGTGATGCCCAACCCTTCCGACTTGAACGATCCGGCGCAATCCAAAGGGGTGTCGCGTTCGACATAGCGGGTGATTCGATCCTCATCCAGCGTGCGAAAATGGACACGGGTCATGACGACATCGACCTGGCACTCCGCGTCCCGACGCAAACAGCAAATTCCGGTCGGAAAGTCCACCGTCCGTCGCGAAAAGGCGCGCAACTGACCGATCGCCCGCCCCATCGTGCCCGGTTTGCCGATGATTTCTCCATCCAAAACAGCCACCTGGTCCGAGCCGATCACGAGTGCCCCGGGATGATCCAGAGCCACCGACCGCGCCTTTGCCTCGGCCAGTCGGCGCACCAGAGAGCGCGGATCCTCTCCCGGCAGCGGCGCCTCCGACACCTTGGGGCCGATCACCTCGAAGGGAAGCCCGAACCGCTCAAGCAACTGGCGACGGTATACCGAAGTGGAGGCCAGAATGATCGAAGGGGCGATCATGGGACAAAATGATGTATTTCGACCCGGGTTGCCACCGATCCGCTCCAGGAGGTCGGCAAATCGGTGGCATCCACCTGGAAGATGCGACTCCCCCCCGGTTTCAAGGTCTGCACGCGATCGCCGAACAGGCCTCCCGAAATGACCAGGGGATTGACCCTTCTGGATTGAAGGATCGTCCCGCCGGGCTCGGTAAACTCGACCGTCACTTCGACATGCGCCAGACTTTGATGGCCTTGATTGGCAACCCGTCCGCGAATCACCCTGTTGCCGAACAGATCGACCCCGACGCGCAACCGGTCGATGACAACCACCCCATCCCCCTCCCCTTCCCCCCTGGGACCCAGCCACCGGGTTTCACCCGTCGAAAAAATGATGTCGCCATCGGTCGTCCGTTCGATCGAGTCCTCCTCGGAAGAGGATCCGGACCGTTCCGATTCCGGCTTCCCGGAATCCTCATCCATCTCCGTTTCCTGCTCCCGCCCCAGACTCCTCTTTCCATTTCCCTGGGCGGCAACGGCCATCGTCTTGACGGAAACCGGGGGAAGATCAGGAATATTCCGGGCAATCCACTGTCCGCGCAGCACCGTTTTACGCGCCTGTTGTTCCCGCTCCCGGACCTGCTCGGCCAATTGACGTTCCGCCACCGGATCGCTCTTCGTACCGAAAAACACTTTATACAGGGCAAAGGAAGCCACTTCCACGACGATGATCATCAGGACGATCACGAGCACCTTTTTTCGACGCGCCCGCCCGCGATCGGATGGAGCCAGCGCCCCTTCTTCCGAGGAATCGTCGTGTTCCGTTTCATCGTTGCGCGCCACGGTCACCTCCGCCGCTTCCCGACTCCCAATGGAGCGAATTAATGATAATTAACGAGTCGATACCAAAAACACTAAAAAAAAAGACACGAGGCAACCCTCGCCCCCTTTTTTCTTTCAATGTCATTCAACCGCAACCATTACGGAACCGGTGGAATCAATCCATGGGAAAATCCGCGTCCGGATGGGATTCCTGGTCTGGCTACTGGAAAATATGCTCGATTTTTTCCGCGCCGAAGATTCTCTTGCTCCATCTCTTCAGAGTGTCCAGATCGGCTGCGGAAAGTTTGGAACGGGCCCAATCCGGGATGGAACCAAACCGTTCTGCGATCTGGTCAAGCAGCATATCGGCCTTGCCTTTCATCTCGCCGATCTCGATTCCTTCCAACTTGCCGAGGCCATAGGTGGATTCCACCATGCTGGCCTGGTAGTGGAGATCTTCCTGGTACCGCTCATAAGCCTGCCGCTCGGCTTGGGTAAGCTTCAGGATGTCCAATTGCTCCTTGGCTTTGTCAAGCCCCTGGGCAGTAAAATTGTCTGGAATTTCCCCGTTCTTGAGAAAATAGACCCACTCGTCCAGAGTGTCCCGCGCCACGTCGTTGAAGCGATTCACCTTGAGCAAGTAATACTCCGGGAAGAGTCCGGAAATCGAATCGCGGCGAAACAATTTTTTCTGGCCTTCGCTGAGACACAGTTCGTCGTGGATATGCAGTCCCCGAAACAAGGTGGCTCCATGATAGACATAATCCTGGCCAGACCCCAAATCAAAATACAGAATGCTGACGGAAATGACCTTTAGAACTCTTGCATAAGGTTCGCCCTGCTGAACATGCTCGGTAACCGCCTTGGAGGTTCCGTACAAGAGACGCTGCAAATAATCATGTTCACGTTCATACTGGATTTCGATGAGAACCAGCTCGTCCCTTGCGTTCCTGGCTTTCAGATCCACTTTATTGTGTTTGTCGAACTCGTTTTCTTGGTTGCTTTCGCTTTCCAGGATTTCCACAATGCGGACCTCTTCGCCAAACAGCACGCTCAGGAATCCTTCGAGGATTCCAAAGTTGGCCTTGCTGCGTAGCAGGCGTTTCAGGGCCCAGTCGAAGCTGATCAACCGACGTTGCGGCATGCTGCAAGAGACTCCATCATGAATACCGACATGTACCCACGGTATATCCGGGCGTGACGAAATTCCAGGATAAAACCAACCAGACTCCTTTCGAACTTGCGGATCGCCCGTGGATAAAAGGCTCCCTTGATCCCAATGTGGAAAAATCACATATACCGTTTTCACCCCTGCCGTCCGGCAAGCCAGTCGGCGGCATTGACGAACAAACGCAACCACGGACCATCCTCTCCCCAGGATGACGGACTCCAACTGTTGGTCACACGACGCACCACCCGTTCCGGATGCGGCATCAGGATGGTTGCCCGGCCATCACGGCTGGTCACCCCCGCGATTCCCAAAGGTGAGCCGTTTGGATTATTGGGATAACGTTCGGTAGGAAGCCCACGCCCATCGGCATAGCGAGCCACCACAAGTTCCTGTTCCAGGCATTCCCCGGCCCCCAGGGAAGGTCGGAAAACAGCCCGTCCTTCGCCGTGCGCGACCGGAATCGGCAATACCGAACCTTCCATTCCGGCAAAAAGGATCGAACGATTCCGGGGAATCATCAGGGAGACGAAACGGGATTCGAACCGGGCGCTCTGATTATGGTTGAACCGGGGCCAATGTTCGGCTCCGGGAATGAGTTCGGCCAGATGGCTCAACATCTGGCAACCATTGCACACCCCGAGGGTAAACGTTCCCGGATCCTGAAAAAACCGGGAAAACGCAGCCCGCAGGCGCGGATGAAACAGAATGGTACGCGCCCATCCCGACCCTGCCCCCAAGACATCCCCATAAGAAAAGCCGCCACAAGCGGCAAGGCCCGAAAAACTGGCCAGGGATGTGGGATCGGCCAGAAGGTCGGTCATGGTGCAATCGACCGCGTCGAACCCGGCGCGGTGAAAGGCCGCAGCCATTTCGACATGCCCATTGACCCCTTGTTCCCGGAGAATGGCGACCCGGGGACGAAAAAATCGTCTCGTCCCACAACGGGCAGTGCTCCTGGGATCAAACGTCCATTGGACGGTCATTCCGGGATTGTCGGTATCGAGCAACCCTTCGTATTCCTCATCGGCACAGGCGGGATTATCACGCAACCGGCGCATGCGCCAACTCGTTTCGGACCAGATCCGGTGCAACGCGGTTCGGGTCGCGGCATATAATTCCCGTCCATCATCAAGGATGTTGATTTCATCTCCTGGATGAGGCGCGCCGAGAACGGTCACCTGTCCCACCCCCGCCAACCGATTCAACACCCGTTCCCGATCCTCCCTGAAAGACTGCAACACCGCCCCCGGTTCCTCGTTGAACAGGACCGCCCTGGGATCGTCCTTCAGGGGATGAAGGTCGATCCGCCAACCGCAATGACCGGCGAAAGCCATTTCCAGGAGGGTGACGAAGAGTCCGCCATCGCCAATATCGTGATAGGCCAGGAGAAGTCCTTCCCGATCGAGGGTTTGAATCGCATCGAAAAAGCGTTTCAGGTCTTCCGGGTGATCCAGATCGGCAGGAACGGCGCCGACCTCGCCATGGACCTGGGCCAGAGCGGAGCCCCCCAGCCGGTTCCGGCCCCGTCCCAGATCGACGAGAATCAGATCGGTATCGCGATCCAGGGAGTGCAACTGTGGCGTCCGGGTCCGCCGGACATCGGTCACGGGGGCGAAGGCCGAAACCACCAGTGAGACGGGAGCGGTCACCGACCGTTCCACCCCCTGGTCGCGCCACACCGTTTTCAACGACAGGGAATCCTTGCCGACCGGAATGCCAACCCCCAGACCGGGGCAGAGTTCAAGGCCGATGGCCGCCACCGCGTCGAACAGATGGGCATCTTCCCCCGGATGA
This sequence comes from Magnetococcales bacterium, assembly GCA_015228815.1. Taxonomy (NCBI): domain Bacteria; kingdom Pseudomonadati; phylum Pseudomonadota; class Magnetococcia; order Magnetococcales; species Magnetococcales bacterium. Next base: position 60,971 of record JADGCV010000004.1, read on the forward strand.
CCTGCCGCCGCCATCCAGTTTGCCGACAGCTTGACCCGGTCGAGGGAATCGATGGACGCCGCCGCCAGATTGGTGATCGCCTCGGCCACGGCGAGGCGGGCCGAGGCCGCGGCATCGACCAGAGCGACCACCGGTCGTTCCCCCATCGCCATCGCCTCTCCCACCACCCCTTCATGCCCCCGGGCCAGCACCGCGACATCGGCGACCGGAACCTGCCAGGGCGACACCATCTGATCGCGACAGACCAGACCGGTCACGGAACGATCGCCGATGGTGATCAAAAACCCCTTGTCGGCGACCGCCGGAAGACGCAACACCCGTTCGATCGCTTCGGCAAGGGTCAATCGCGGACGAAAAACGGCCACATCCGGGACGCGACGGGACACATCCCGATGCATGCGGGGCGGCTTGCCGAAAAGAAGTTCCATGGGCACATCGATGGGTGGTGGCCCGCCGCGCGCATCTTCAAGGACAAGATTTTTTTCCTGGGTCATGTGACCGAGAAGGGCGCACGGGCAGCGTTCCCTGCGACAGATGTCCAGAAACCGGTCATGATCGGTCGCGGCGATGGCCAGGACATAACGTTCCTGGGCCTCGTTGCACCAGATTTCCATGGGAGACATGCCGGGATCGTCGTTGGGAATCCGGGTCAATTCCAGTCGTCCACCCCGATCGGCGCCATGGATGATTTCAGCCACGGCATTGGACAGACCTCCCGCCCCGACATCGTGAATGGAGAGGATGGGATTGAGTACACCCAACTGGCGGCACTGATTGATGACTTCCTGGCAGCGCCGCTGCATTTCGGGATTTTCCCGCTGCACCGAGGCAAAATCAAGATCGGCCCGCCCCGTACCGCTCGTCTGGGAGGACGCAGCCCCCCCACCCAGGCCGATGAGCATGGCGGGGCCACCGAGCTGAAGAATCAGGGACCCTGGAGGAATCGCCTTTTTCTCCCCATGTCGGCGAAAGACCGTGCCGAGTCCGCCGGCGATCATGATGGGTTTATGATATCCGCGGATCTCACCGGCGAAGGGTAGTTCGAAGGTTCGGAAATATCCACCCAGGGCGGGGCGGCCAAATTCATTGTTGAAGGCAGCGGCACCCAATGGGCCGTCGAGCATGATGTCCAACGCGGAAGCGATCCGCTCCGGACGACCGCTGTCGATCTCCCAGGGTTGCCGCGCCTCCGGAAGAAGCAGATTGGAGACACAAAATCCGGTCAGTCCCCCCTTGGGCAGACCGCCGATGCCGGTAGCCCCCTCATCGCGGAGTTCCCCGCCGGAACCGGTGGCGGCGCCGGAAAACGGGGAAATGGCGGTGGGATGATTGTGGGTCTCGACCTTCATGAGAATGTCGATTTCCTCGGCATGGAATCCGTAGGAACGGGTTGCGGCATCGGGGAAGAAGGCCATCCCCGGTCCCCCTTCCATGATGGCGGCATTGTCCTTGTAGGCGCTCAAGGTTCCCCGAGGCGAAACCGCCTCGGTGTTCCGGATCATCCCGAAGAGCGTCTCGCCGCGAAGGGTGCCGTCGATGCACCAGGAGGCGTTAAATATCTTGTGACGGCAGTGTTCCGAGTTGGCCTGGGCGAACATCATGAGTTCCGCATCGGAAGGGTCGCGGCCCAGATGAGTGAATGCGGTCACCAGATAGTCCATCTCCTCGCGGGACAGGGCCAGCCCCAGTTGCCGATCGGCCTCGATCAAGGCCGCCACGCCCCCCTTCATGATCCCCACCCGGGACAACGGACGGGGCGAAGGGAGGGCGAACAGGGACCGAAGCTCCTCCAGGCTCGTGAAGACCTCCTGGGTCATGCGGTCATGCAGCACCCCCGGGACATGGGCCTCGGGCCTCCAGCCCGCTCCATCCCCTTCCAGGCGATAGCGGATCCCACGTTCGATGCGACGGACCTTTTCCAATCCAATGTTGTTGACGATTTCCGTGGCTTTTGTAGACCAGGGGGAAATGGTCCCGCGGCGCGGCACAATCAGAAAATCCCCCTCGCGAAAGAATCCTTCCGGCGTCCCGCCATCGGAAACCTCCAGCAAGGCATGCAACCGCTCCTTTTCGTCCGTGTCGAGGGGTGCGGTCAGATCGGCAAGGAACAGATGGCGGGAATGAACCAAGCGACACCCGCCACCGATCCGTGCCAACAGACGTTGCCCCTGGAACGGTGTCAGTACCCCCCCTCCCGGAAGAATCAAGGCTGCCACCGTTCATGCTCCTGGAGGTTGCATCAACCCCATGCGGAATGCGACTTCGTGATAGGCCTCGGCCACATCGCCCAGATCACGACGAAAACGGTCCTTGTCCAATTTTTTCCCTGTTTTCATGTCCCAAAGGCGACAGGTATCGGGAGAAATCTCGTCCGCAAGCACCAACGTTTCCGGGTGTGCGCCGAGACGACCGAATTCAAGTTTGTAATCGACAAGATGAATCCCGATACTGGCAAAATAGCCCAGAAGAACATCGTTGATGCGCAGCGCCGTTTGTTGGATCCAGGCCATCTCCGCCAGGGAGGCCCAACCGAAAACCTCGATATGGTCCAGGGTGATCAACGGATCATCCAGAGGGTCGGATTTATAGTAGAATTCGACGACCGGACGCGGAAGAAGCTCACCCTCCGTCCGCCCCAGGCGTTTGGCCATGGAACCCGCCACACGATTGCGGACGACCAGTTCCACCGGGACGATTTCGACCCGACGGACCTTCTGTTCCCGTGGACCGATCCGTTGCAGAAAGTGGACCGGGATCCCGACCACCCCGAGGATGGTCATCAACCGTTCGGTGATCATGTTGTTGATCACCCCCTTGTCGTGAATCGATCCTTTTTTGACCCCGTTGAAGGCGGTGGCATCATCCTTGAAATATTGGACAAGGACCTCGGGATCATCCGTCGCGAACAACACCTTGGCCTTGCCTTCGTACAATTTTTTTCTGTTTTCCATCGGATCGTCCTTTGGATTACGAAGCAAACATGGTCCGCCCCTTCCGGTCCCCTCCGAAGCGTCCGCACCGGCAAACCGCCCGAGGCCAATCTATCATGTCTCCCAATGATTGACCATGGTGTGTGATCCCGTCAAAATCCGGGACCCACGCCGGCCAACCCGCTCCATGATTGAAATCGAAGGTCATTCGTCCAGGATGAGTTCCCCGAATGAACATCGTGCCGGGTCATTGGCCGTGACATGATTTTCTGTCTTCGAACCAGATGCGCATCATTTCGAACAACCGGTCCATGTCCACCGGCTTGGTCAAATAATCGTTGGCCCCCGCTTCCAGACATTTTTTCTGGTCCTCGGGCATCGCCTTGGCCGTCAGGGCCAGTACGGGAAGAGTCTGACAGGACTCCAGAGACCGAAGCTGCCGCATCGCCTCGTAGCCATCCATCACCGGCATCATGATGTCCATGAGGACAAGGTCCACCGGTGATCCCTGGCGCAAATGTTCCAAGGCCTCGGCGCCGTTGCCCGCCATGCGCACCTTCAACCCTTTCCTTTCCAGGCTTCGAGTCATCGAAAAAACGTTGCGCGCATCATCGTCCACCAGCAGGACATTTTTTCCCGCGAAGAGTTCCTCGCGGTGGACAACGGAAGAAACCGTCGTCGGAACCACCTCCGGATGATCACGAATGACACGGTTCAGGAACAATATGATTTCATCGCGCAACCGGGTTTCAAGATTAGGTCCCTTGACGATGATGCTGTCGGTATAACGCAACAGCAGGTCATGCTGTTTGCGAGTCAAATCCCGAGCCGAATGGATGATCACCGGGGGCAGACGACCCAGGGCTGTCATCCGTTCCAACAATTCCGTCCCTTCCATGTCGGGCAAACCAAGATCCAATACCATGCAATCGAACGAACCTTCCGCCAATCGCTCCAGGGCTTCATCACCGCGTGCCGCCTCCACGACCTCGACCTGCGTGTTGCCGATCAGTTCGATGATCGAACGACGCATTTCCGAATGATCCTCCACCAACAGCAAACGCCCCCTTTTTCCCGCGTGTGTCGGCATCATTCGATTCAATATCTTGAGAACCTCCGCGTCGGCAACCGGCTTGGACAGGAATCCCAGACTTCCCTGCCGGGCTTCCTCCCCAGGATCCTCTCGACCGGAAACGATGTGTACCGCAATTCCCCGGGTACGGGAATCGCCACGCAAACGCCGGAGCACCTCCTCTCCCGGCATGTCGGGCAGGCCCAGATCGAGCAGAATCCCTTCCGGTCGCATGCGAACCGCCAAGGCCAAACCTTCACGTCCCGTTCCTCCGATCCATACCTGGAACTTACGGTGTTCGGCAAGTTGCCGAACACTATTCGCGAAGATGGGGTCATCCTCGATGACAAGGAGACCGCGAACATTTCGGTCACCCTCGGGTGTTGTCCCCATCGGCCAAACAACCTCGGACAGCCACTCGTCGGGAATTCCGTCCGGTTCCGTCGTCTTCGATGGTGGCGCACAAACCGGTTCGGCGCCAACCGATGTCCCAGGGGGGAGAATGTCCCAGGGAATCCATAAAGAAAAAGTACTTCCCCGTCCCGGTTCGCTGTGCAGGCGGATCGTACCGGAGATCAACCCCGCCAGTTTCCGGGCAATCGCCAGACCGAGCCCGACGCCACCCCGTGTTCCGCCCTTTCTGGATCCGACTTGACGAAAGGCCTCAAACACCTGTTCCTGCACCGCGGAATCGATGCCGCACCCCGTATCCGTGACCGAAATGACCCAGAATGGTCCGCGACCTTGCTCCGCCTCTTCCCGTCCCATCCGCAACACAATCGCCCCTTCATCCGTGAACTTGAAGGCATTGGCGACCAGATTTTTGACGATTCGGCGAATTTTCTCCTGGTCAACCCAGAAGGAGGCGGGCAGGCGCTCATCGACCGTCACCTGCCACCGCAATCCCTTTTTTCTTGCCAACGGCTCGAACTGCCGGCGAATCTCCTCGGCCAGTCCCAACGGCTGGGTCTCTTCGGGATGAAGTTCCATCCGGCCCGCCTCGATGCGTGAAAGATCGAGGATTTCGTTGATCATCTCCAGCAACTCACGACCGCTCTGATGAATGACCTCCGCATCCTCGACCTGGGCGTCGGTCAGCGTGCCATCGACATTTTTCACGAGCGCATGGGCAAGAATGAGGATGCTGTTGAGCGGTGTCCGCAATTCATGGGACATGCTGGCGAGAAATTCCGATTTGTAGCGGCTCGCCCGTTCCAGATCGGCATGGGCGTTGGCCAACTGCTCATTGCGTCCCTGCAACAGTTGCGATTGTTCTTCCAGAATCTTGTTGCCGGCCTCCAATTCCTCATTCTGATTGCGCAGCAATTCTTCCGACAGCCGCAGATCCTGACTGTTCTTTTCCAACTCCAGGTTCATCTGTTCCAGTTCCTGCTGCCCCATTTCCAGTTCGGCTGCCTGGGCCCGGGTCTCTTCGAGCAATTCCTCGATATGGCCGACCCGCGCCAGATTGTCCAAGGCGAGGCCACCCAGAAGAGAAATTTCTTCGAGCAAGTGCCGTTGCACTGGAGAAAATGGATGATTCGCCGCGAACACCGCCACGGCGCGTGTCTGTTCCTGATAGTTCAGTGGCAGCGCCAGTAGGGTGAACGGACGCACCGACCCGAGTCCGGTCGTCAATGTCCAGGTCCCTTCCGGCCACTCATCGAAAATCAGAATCCGCCGTTCCACGGCACAACGGCCAACGATCCCTTCTCCCGGAGCGAATGAAGCCGTTTCTTCCCTCCGGGGATGCATGCCATCGCCCGCCACCAGCGCATAACGGCCTGTCCCGCGATCTTGCAGGAAAAAAGCTCCCTGCACCGCGACCAACAGATTCAGGAGTTCCCGCAACAAGGTTTCGGCAAAGGGTTCGACCCCGCGGATCGAAGGAAACAGCCGGCCCAACCGCGCCATGTTTTCCTTGATCCAATACTCTTCCTGTACCCTCTGGGCCATGCTGTTGAAAGCCAACCCCATCATGCCCAATTCATCACGGGCGCCAACCGGTACCCGCGCCGACCAATCCCCCGAAGCGATACGCCCCGCCGTCGCCGAAAAGCGGACGAGCGGCGCCAGCAATATTTTTCCCGTGGCCACGGCCAGCAGGGAAACCAGCAACAAGGTCATCCAAACCGTCATCGTCAACGTCCGGTCCAAGGTATCGATCGGCGCCATCACCTCTTTCAAAGCGCTTCTTCCCTCCAGGCTTCCCGACAACCCATACATGTCCAACGCGATCCGCGCCCAAAGATAATCCCGACTGGAATGAAATCCATCATTCCCCGAGTTTTCGGTCGTCATCGTTTCCGTGACCGCCTCATCGCCCCCTCCACCGTCCTTTTTTTCGCCACGTCGTTCATCGCCCGACGTTTTCCCCATGACATCCATCCCATGGCGATCGAGAAAGGTGATCTTGACACTCTTGCCCCGCCCCTTGCGATCATTCAGGATTTTGTCGATCGATTGAAAATGAATCTGGGTCATGAGAATCCCGACCATGTCGCCCGACCGGAGAACCGGAACCGCCATGAAGGCAGATGGTGCATCGTAGGAGGGAAAATAGGGGGAAAAATCGACCATGACGGGAGCGGTTTCACCCTTGTTTCCGGCCAGGACCCGACGGTACGCATCGCCCAGGCCGGTCTGGGCAAACGGACCCGATTTCAGGCTGGTTGCCAGATCGATTTCGTTTTGCACCGCGTAGACCACATGACCCGACTGGTTGTCCACCAGAAACAGATCATAATAATCATAACTGGCCAATTGCTGCCGCATCATCGGGTCAAACTGGTCGCGAAAGCGGATGAATTGTTCCACGGAATCACCCATCTCCAGGGAATCGCTCCCCTGGACACGGTCATCGTGGACAAACATCCGTTCCTGCCAGAAGAGGGCCTTGTCATCCAGCAAGGCGATATAGGTATCCGGTGGGGTTCGGTTTCCCTGATGTTTCCGGTACTCCGGAACGAACGACAGGTCAAAACGGGCCTTGAGCCGTTCACGCAAGGTTTGCGTGTTGGCTGGAATCGAAACCCGGTGAAATGCGGCTTTCATCCCCGTCATCCACTCCGCGAAACCATCGCGCAGCGAAAGTTCCTTCAACTGTCTTCCCGTCATGTCCAGGTACTGTTCCACCTGCATCTTCTTGAACAACAAGGTACGTGACAACTCCTCCCCTGCCTTTTCCCTCAGGACATGATGGGCCTGGTTCACAGTCAACCAACCCAGCACAAAAAGGGGAAGGATCCCGATGAGCAAAAACACCACCACCAGTTTGGCCTTGAAGGAAAGCGCTTCCGGCAATGACATTCACAACTCCCGACGGTAGGCATCACAGTAAAAAAACTCTAATATTTTATAATGCGACGACACTTATGGCCGGAGATCATTCCTGATAAGGCTCGATCCGTTCGGCATCGATGGCATAACCGGCGTCGCTCATCGCGTTTTCCAATCGTTCGACGGACATCCGCCCGATGATCCAGACGGTATCGTACCAGGATCGGGCCGCCACCGTCCCTTCTCCCACGGCGCGGACATGGATCACCTGGTTGGCGGGCGGTGGTGGGACATGGATGCAGGCGCCAAAATAGGGAACAAGGAGAAATTCGCGGGTGACCGCCCCATCCATTTCCAGGGGAACGATATATCCGGGAATCTTCACCCTCTGCCCGTTTAATGCCGCAACGGTCGGCGCCCGTTCCATTTCTGCCCGATAGGCATCCATCATCTTTTTTGCCTTGGGGTCGGAATCGTCAAGAAGAGACAGTTTGTCATAATCCAACAATTTTTCCGGATGAAAATCCTCCGGAACCAATTCATTCCATTGCAACGTCCGAATTTCCACCTGTTTATCCAAAGGTGCTTCCTGAGTTCCCCTGTCTTGAGTCGCGGCGGTTGCCGTGGCCGGGATGGTCTCGGAACCTGGCGAAGACGCTGTCGCGGATTTCGGGTCCTTGTCCCCGGAAGGCATTGGGACAGAAATGGAATCGACAACCGGACCTGGCCCAAACCAGCCCATTGCGGAAAACATGAAATACAACGTACCAACCAGCAGCAAAACGACGATAAATACTTTTTTCATAACAAAAAATTCCCGAAACTGATGACAGTTATCAATAAAATGCTGGCGCGTTGTCCCAAACCCCGTCGGAACCAGGCGCTCCATCCCGGCCCCGGCGATACCCATGATCGTTTATTTGCATCCGCTCATATTCTGATCGTCATGCCATCGGCCAGGGAAAGGCGATAGGCCCGCCAGGCGGGTATGATTCCCACCAACACGCCGGCCACAACCACCAGGCCCAGGAGCTGCCATTCATCCGTTGTCGGCAGGCCGTCACCCAGGGAAAGACCGAATCGGCTCGCCACCATGGGGGCAAGCAGGAACATGGCCGCATGAAGGAGCCCCATTCCCGATACCGCTCCAACCAGGGACAAAGTCCCCGCCTCTCCGGCAAGCAGAATTGAAATCTGCCATGGACGCGCCCCGACCGAACGAAGGATGGCCAACTCCCGTCGTCGTTCGTTGAGTCCGGACAGGATGGCATTGAGCATTCCCGTCACTCCCACCAGCACCACCGCCCAGGAAATGATCCTCAAGGCATTTTCGGCGATGCCCATCAGGTCCCACAATTCCTGCAAGGCGACGCCGGGCATGATGGCGGACAGGGCTTCTTCATTGTAATCATTGACGAATCTCTGCACCTGGAACACCGCGACCCTTGATTTCAACCCCACCAGGGCCGCAGTGATCGAACGGGGTGTCAGATTCATTTCCCTGGTTTTTTCAGCCGTTATTTGCACACCCGGCGATGGCATTCCGCCCTGCCAGTCGATATGGATCGCTTCGATGGCCTCCAGTGAAACCAGCACCGTTCGATCGACCGGAGTTCCGGTCCGTTGCAGGATGCCCACCACGCGAAACGGTTTGTCGGCGTGTTGCACGATGCTGATTTTTCCGGCGCCATGCGCCACCACCATGCCCTGCCCCAACCGGTATCCCAGTTTTTCCGCCACATCCGCACCGATGACGGCATCATAGAGATCGCTGAACGAATGTCCGGAATGAAACTCAAGAGAACGTCCGCCGGAATAGCGATAATGTTCGAAAAAGGCCGAGGTCGTCCCCAGGACCCTGAATCCGTGATGGGAATCGCCCAGGGCCAGTGGGACGGTCCAGGACACCTTGGGATGACGGATGATCTCCTGATAGCTTTTCCAGGAAATGTTGTTGGTGGCGTTGCCGATGTGGAAGACCGAATAGAGCAGCAACTGCATGGCGCCGCCGCGGGCGCCGACCACAAGATCGGTGGCGGAGATGGTGTTGGCGAAACTGTTTCTCGCCTCGGAGCGTATCCGTTCGACCCCCAGCAACAGTGCCGTGCTCAGGGCGATGGAAAACAAGGTCAACATGGCGGTACCGCGACGATTGTTCAGACTTTTGAGGGTGAGGTGAAGGATTGTCATGATACCCCCCCCCAGGATCCGTTCACGACCACCGCCCGGTTGATTTCGGTCATGGCGACACTGCGGTCGAACAAGGATTCCAGCGAAGCATCGTGACTGACGAAGACCAGGGTCGTTTTCTGGTTGCGGCATTCGCGTTCCAGAAGTTCGAGGAAATCAAGCCGTCGATCCCAGTCGAGGGCCGAAGTCGGCTCGTCGGCGATCAGCAATTCCGGGGCCCCGATCAACGCTCGCGCCACGGCGACCCGCTGCTGTTGACCGACGCTCAGATCGGTGGACTTGCGGACGAGGAGGGTTTCATCCTGCAAACCCAGATGGGCCAGCAGGCGTCTGGCCTCGCTTTCCAACCCCTGCCCCCCCTGTTCGGCCCGGGACCTTCTGAGCGGCGAAAACCGACACGGCAACAACACGTTTTCGATCGGGGAGAGATAAGGCAGAAGATTGAATATTTGAAACACGAACCCCAGATGATCGGCACGGAAACGGTCCCGGGCAGCACTGCCCAACCCTCCCAGTGCCTGCCCGAGAATCCGAACCGTCCCCTGTTGCGGAACAAGGACCCCTCCCAAAAGCCCGAGCAACGTGCTCTTGCCACTGCCGCTGGCCCCCTTGACGAACAAACGCTCCCCCCGATGGACCACAAAGGAGGGAATGTCGAGAACCACCGGGGTCGCGGTCTTCCAGCGAAACACGACATCGGAGATGGCAACGACCTCTTCATCCTGTTCCATGATTTTCCCCGGAAGAGATTCATTCAATCCACGCCCTGATCATAAGGATGGAGTTCACTCAAAATGTCACCCGAAACGCCTCCTCGGTCAGATGTGCCAATCCCTGTCCCTTGGATGAGACAAACCGGGTCTCCAGCCGTTCGGTCCCCGGGAAAAGTCGAAAGATCAGGACATCCAAATGGGTCAACGCCGCGGGATCGGTACATTGGAAGGAATAGACGACATGAAATTCGCTGTGCCGTCCATCCCCATCGTGACCATGGTCATGTCCCTTCTCCTCAAGCTGTTCCGAGACGACCTTGCCTTCGACCAACCGGCAATGGGCTTCGGCGGTGGGGACAAACAGATCCGCTCCCCGGGACAGCCGATCGGCAACTTTTTGTACCTGATCCTTTTCCTCGGCGGTTTTTGGTGCCTGTTCAAAACCGACCACATTGGCCGCCGGTGTTTCCAGTTCGATGGACAGGGTTTGGCCATCGATGGCGATGTGCAACTGTCCGATGCCATGGACATGGGCATCGTGCTGCCGCTGTTCCTGGGCGATCCCGGTACGTGGTTGACACAGCAACAATAACAAGACACAAAAACCAGAAATGGATTTCAGTGTGTTCATTAAGACACTCCTCGGTGACAATCGACAGAACCGTTCCTGCCCGACGGCAGGACCATCGGCCCAACGTGATGAAGCATCATGGGCCGATTCAAATCATCGGCAACGATTGGAGCGATGGCGGCGCCCGTGGACGGTGGGAAGAAAAAACCACCATGTCCACGGTCTCCGCGGCAGGAAGGACGGCGACGGCAGCGGGGAACACAGGAGGAACGAACTCGTTTTCCTCGCAAACACCATGATCAAGGTGCCCAAGGACAAAACAAAGTCCACAAGGATGCCCTGGTTCATGTGCTTCCATGTCCAACTCATGAAGGGGACCTATTGCCTGAAGCGACACCAGGACCACGACAATGAGTATTGGAAGGGCCTTTTTCAAGGATGACATGGGAAGATACCGAAATCTCAAGGCAACCAGAATTATTTTCTGGAAACTATTTTCTGGGGACTGTTTTCTGACCCAAGGAGACACCCGCCACCATGGGCAACCTTGGTTCGTGAAGTCGAGACTGCCTGGTGCGAGACACAGGGCAAGCGCATTTGAGATTTCTTGACACCAACAGTGTACGTCCAGCCCCTCTCCCTTCGTGTAGGGCGAGGTTTATTATTGGTGAGCCGTGTTGGAGTCGAACCAACGACCCACAGATTAAAAGTCTGTTGCTCTACCGACTGAGCTAACGGCCCCCATAACATCGAAAGGCCGCATTCTAAATCAGACAGGTATTCCGTGGCAACCCCTCTTTTTGGTGCAAGGCCAGGAACGTCGCGATGCCGAGAAAGAAAAGACGAAATGCCATCGATAAAGATGGATCAGGCGTGGTCGGCATCAGAGGGAAGGACCTCCTTTGCCTGACGGGGACGGTCCAGTGTCAGATGCACCTGATCGTCGGTACGTTTGACTTTGGAAGCCCATCCCGCCTTGCGATACAACTCCCGCAACTCGGTGACAATGGCCATGAAATAATCATCCGCGTCCAGGAAATCACTTTGGTCTTTCTTGGACATGATTGCTTCGGGGATGGCAAAGGACACCACATACGGAAGGATCATCCCCTTATGCATTCGGCTGGAAACTTCCCGATCGATCAGCTCCTCCAGCCGTTGCGTTTCCCGGGCAATGGCGACCTTCCTCCTTTTGGCAAAGGCCAACCGGTTTCGCTGCAAATCCTCCTCGGAGATCAAATGGACCGCCATGACAACTCCTTTTTGTATTCGGATTGTATCATTCCGAGAGAAAGCCATACTCTTGAAATCACCACACCTTGCAATCTGGCGTCCCTGGACCGTACCCTTCCTCGAACCTTGCGTGCGACACGATTCGATCGCGGCAAGGGGGCCGCAACAACCATGGCAACAGTGGCAAGGCCGATGAAAATCTATTCCATTTACAATATCAAGGGTGGGGTTGGCAAGACCACATCCACGGTCAATCTGGCCTATACCTCCGCATCCCATGGAACCTCTACCCTGATCTGGGACCTCGACCCCCAGGGGGCCACGAGCTTTTATCTTTGTCACAAAATCGGAGTTCAAGGAGGAGTCAAAGGACTGCTCGAACGAAAGGTTCCCATGCACGAATTGATCCGTTCCACCGGATACCCCAATCTCGACCTCCTTCCTTCCGATGCATCCTACCGATATTTTGATCAGTTTTTTCACGAAGCCGACAAACCTGACGGATGCCTGAAAAAACTGATCAAACCGCTTCGTGGATCCCATGATCTCCTGTTTCTGGACTGCCCTCCAGGGCTTTCCCTGCTGACGGAAAACATTCTGCGGGTCACCGATGTCCTGTTGATTCCTCTGATCCCAACCCCGTTATCGCTGCGTTCCTACAACAAACTGGTCCATTACCTTTCGAAAAAGAAAAAATGGAAGATGAAGGTGGTTCCCTTTTTCAATATGGTCAACCGCAACAATTCCATTCACAGGATTGTCGCAAACAATGTCCGTGATCGTCACCCCATCTTTGCCAAACAGACCATCCCCCACTCCAACACCATCGAAGCCATGGGAATCAAACGCTCACCCCTGGCAATTTATGCCCCCGACTCCGAGGAAAACCTGGCCATCACCGCTCTTTGGCGGGAAATTATCGAACGCCACGACTGAAATCATTGTATCGCTCATGTTGTAAACTGTGTGACGCCGCATAGAATCCTTCGTCTTGAATCTGCGCGAATCTGCGAAATCCGCGGATCGCGGGTATGTCGTGAATCCGCGGATTTCGCGGATGGACGCAGATTTTTCAAATGTTGCTATCCCCCCAGTCGCGACATGGCGTGGGGCGAATTTCCATGCAACTCATCGGCAAACCCATGCCCCTCGGGCTTGTCCCGAACCGCCTGAAGAACGAGTTCCCGGATCCTGGAATCGCTGTCACCCTTCCGCAAAGGATCTTTCAAGTCCATGCGTCCTGTCCGTCCAAGACAAAAAACCAACGCTCCCCGGGAAGTCAACCGCATGCGATTGCATGTTTCGCAGAAATTACGCGACTTGGCCGATATGATTCCGATCGTGGTATTACTCCCGGTATGAAAAAAATAGTTTGCCGGGCCGTTGCCACTGGGATTGGGTCCTTCCGTTGAAACCTCTTCCGTTCCCAGACTCTCCCGCACCCGGTGCAAAATCTCCGATGCCGGCATGAACGTTTGCTCCATACGCATTCCTGCCTCGCCGATTGGCATGGTTTCAATGAAACGCAGGATCAACCCTTCCTGGCGGGCAAAGGCGACCATCGCCGGGATTTCATCATCGTTCACCCCCCGCATGACCACCATGTTCACCTTGACCGGACTCAAACCCGTAGTGACGGCAGCGCGAATCCCCCGTAAAACCACATCCAACCGTCCCCCGCGCGTCACCCTGGAAAAGGTTTCCGCATTCAACGAGTCAAGCGATATGTTGACCCGGCGCAATCCGGCAACCTTCAACTCTGAGGCAAATCGCTCCAGCAACAACGCATTGGTCGATAGAGACACCTCACCAATGCCCGGAAGATGACTGACCGCATCGACCAGAGCGACCAGATTTTTCCGTAATAATGGCTCGCCGCCGGTAAAACGTATCTTCTCGATTCCAAGCTCCGAAAAAATCCGGATCAGACGTGTCAACTCCTCGAAGTTCAACAATTCATGACTCTCCACCCCCTGACGTTCATCACCGACACGGCAGTACAAACACTTCATGTTGCACCGATCGGTTACCGAAACCCTGAGATAGGTAATCGAACGACCAAAGGAATCGATCAAAGCCATGACAAATCCAGTGCCGATGATTGCATCATGGGAACCATCCATGGAAAAAACTTTTTATTGTTATCGCCCATTTTTCTTTCTCCGATCGCGCCAATAGTCCCCGGGAACGGTGATGGGGTTTGGTTTTTCGGGATCAATCCCAAGATTGTCGCAGGCACTGACAACCGTTTCCATGGTCGTTTCGCCCCGTTCCAGGAGTTGTTCGAGGGCTGCCAGGGCAATGAAGCGTCGATCGACCTCGAAAAACGTGCGCAGCGCGGTCCGGCTGTCGCTGCGACCGAAACCATCGGTGCCCAGACTGGTCCAGCCATCACGCACCCATCGGGCGACGGAGTCGGGCAGGGCGGTGATGTAATCGGTGGCGGCGACCACCGGTCCGGGTTTGTTTTCGAGGCAACGGGTGAGGAAGGGAATCCGCGGTTTTTCTTTTGGGTTCAATCGATTGAGACGTTCCACCTCCAGGGCTTCGCGACGTAATTCCTTGTAGCTGGTGACCGACCAGACCCATCCTCCGATCCCGAACGTGGCCAGCAGTTCCTGGGCGGCGAGTGCTTCATTGAGTATGGCGCCACTGCCAAACAAATGGACCCGTGGGGTCCCTTCAGGGAGGGTCGGAGCGCGGAAAAGATACATCCCTTGCAGAATTCCTTCCCGTACCCCTTCGGGCATCGGTGGTTGCGGATAGTTCTCGTTCATGACAGTGACATAGTAGAAGCAATCGGCGCGTTCCACGAACATTTGTCGCATCCCTTCCTGGATGATGACCTCCAGTTCGAAGGCGAATGCGGGATCGTAGGCCCGGCAGGTCGGAACCGACAGCGCCAAAAGATGGCTGGCTCCATCCTGATGTTGCAATCCTTCTCCGGCGAGGGTGGTGCGTCCGGCCGTGGCGCCGATGAGAAATCCCCGGGCGCCCATGTCGGTCCCGGCCCAGATCAGATCACCCACCCTCTGAAAACCGAACATCGAATAATAAATGAAAAAGGGAGCCATGGTAACGCCAAAGTTGGCAAACGAGGTCCCGGCGGCAATGAAAGATCCCATGGCGCCGGCCTCGGTAATCCCCTCTTCAAGAATTTGCCCGTCGCGGGCCTCCTTGTAGTAGAGAAGGGTCTTGGAATCGACCGGTTCGTAGAGTTGTCCGGCATGGGCATAGATACCGCATTGCCGAAATAACGCCTCCATTCCAAAAGTTCGCGCCTCATCGGAAACAATGGGGACAATCCGTGTACCCACCCCTGGCTCGCGCAACAGTTTTCCCAACAGGCGGACAAAGGCCATGGTGGTGGAGATGGCATGTTCGCCCGTTCCCTTGCGGTACTCGGAAAACACCGCGGGATCAGGCATGACGATGGGAGCGGCGGGGGTGCGGCGCAAGGGCAGACTGCCACCCAGTTGTTGACGTTGCTGTCTCAGATAACGCATTTCCTCGCTGTTTTCGGCAGGTCGGAAAAAGGGCATGCGTGCCGCCTCTTCGTCGGAGAAGGGAAGATCGAAGCGGGCGCGGAATCGTTGCACGTCCGCAACGGAAAGTTGTTTTTGCGTGTGGGTGATGTTCATCGCCTCGCCCGCGGGGCCCATGCCATATCCCTTGACGGTCTTTGCCAGGATCACCGTCGGGCGCCCGGCATGGGCCATGGCGGCCTGGTAGGCGGCGAATATCTTTTTGCGGTCATGACCGCCACGGCTGAGTCGGCGCACCTCGTCATCCGACAGCCGTGCCGCCAGTTTTTCCAGGCGTTCATCGCCACCGAACACCTTTCGCCGAACATAGTCTCCCGATTCGATGGCGAGTCTTTGATATTCGCCATCGACCAGTTCCCCCAGCCGTTGCCGCAACACCCCCTCCCGATCGCGGTCGAAGAGGGGATCCCAATCGGAGCCCCAGAGTACCTTGATGACATTCCAACCCACTCCGCGAAAATTGGCTTCGAGTTCCTGGATGATGCGACCATTGCCCCGGACCGGGCCATCCAGCCGTTGCAGATTGCAATTGATGACGAAAACAAGGTTGTCCAATCCTTCCCGCGCTGCCAGGGAGATGGCTCCAAGGGCCTCGGGTTCGTCCGTTTCGCCATCGCCGATGAAGGACCAGATTTTGGCATCGTTGCGTTCCTTGAGACCCCGGTCTTCCAGATAACGGCGAAAACGGGCCAGATAGATCGCCAGAATGGGACCCAGCCCCATGGAAGCGGTAGGGACCTGCCAGAAGTGGGGCATCAGGCGAGGATGGGGATAGGAGGGCAGTCCGCCCCCCTCGCGCAATTCACGGCGATAATTGGCCAGGTCCACTTCATCCAGCCGTCCTTCCAGGAATGCCCTGGCATAGATTCCTGGCGAAGCGTGCGCCTGGACGAACACCATGTCCCCGCCACACGGATGGTCCGGGCCACGGAAAAAATGATTGAACCCGACTTCGAACAAGGTCGCTGCCGAAGCGTAGGTGGAAATGTGCCCCCCAATACCCGATTCTTCCTGGTTGGCGCGAACGACCATGGCCATGGCGTTCCAGCGAATCAGGCTTTCGATACGTCGTTCAATATCTGGATTTCCGGGAAAAAGTGGTTGTTCTTCCGGGGAAATGGTGTTGGTGTAGGAGGTGTTGGCCGAGAATGGAACCCCAACCCCAAGTACCTGGGCCTGGTCCTGGAGCAGATGGAGCAGTTCGACGACCCGATTGGCCCCTTGAGTGCGAAATACTTGTTCCAGGGATTCGCGCCATTCACGATTTTCCATTTCCCTTTCGTTTTCGTGAATCAGGGTATTCATGAGTACCGCCTCGCTTCAGAATATTTTGATAAGAAAAAATATTGCGGAGGTCACGGGAGGAATCATTATCTCCGGAAATTCAGTGGCAGTATATAATGCATGCCTGACCTCCTTTTGCAAGAAAATTGCCCTGTGGCCGCGGGATGTTTTTTCTTGACATTCTCTCCGCTCGTTCCTAAACTTCCCTCCCATCCCTGCCCGGGTGATGCGAGGAGTTGACTCCCCGCGCTTAAACGGGAAATCCGGTCAACCGCTCCGCGGCCAACCCGGTGCTGCCCCCGCAACGGTGGGCGCGTCATGTCCCACCATCGATCTTTCGGCCTCCGGGCCTCAAGCGATGGAGGAACGCGGGGCTTTTTGTGAAAGCCCCAACGCGCAAGCCCTGAGACCGGCCCGAGGCAACAGGCCTGAACATGTCGCGGCGGGCGGCATGGGCGAGCGCCGGGATGGTGCGCCCGGTGCGACGTTTCAGGCTTCCACGCTGTTCCCGTCTCATCCCGCAT
This sequence comes from Magnetococcales bacterium, assembly GCA_015228815.1. Lineage (NCBI taxonomy): Bacteria > Pseudomonadati > Pseudomonadota > Magnetococcia > Magnetococcales > Magnetococcales bacterium. Next base: position 78,312 of record JADGCV010000004.1, read on the forward strand.
CATCCCCCGCATCATCCCTGATGCTCGTCCTGCGCTTCCGGTTTTCCCTGTCCGCATGTTCCGGCCTCGTACCCCCGACCAACGAGGAGGAAAACCATGTCATTCCACTCCTGATACAATGTCTCGTCCATTTCCGGTGGTCGTCATCGATGAAACACCACCAAACCAACGATGCAAACCCGACTTCATGGAGACATGCCATGCATATCATGGAAGGCTTTCTGCCACCGTTGCATGCGGCGGGGTGGATCGCCGCCTCGCTGCCGTTCGTTGTCATGGGGGCCGTGAAGGTGAAACGACTGATGAAGGAAAAGCCCGAGATCCGTCTGTTGCTGGGGGCCGCCGGGGCTTTTTCGTTCGTATTGTCGGCCTTGAAGCTGCCCAGCGTCACCGGGAGCTGTTCCCATCCTACCGGCACCGGGCTGGGCGCAGTCCTGTTCGGCCCGTCGGTGATGGCGCTCATGTCCACCATCGTCCTGGTGTTTCAAGCCCTGCTGTTGGCCCACGGCGGCATCACCACCCTGGGGGCCAATATTTTTTCCATGGGCGTGGTCGGGCCATGGGTGGCCTGGGTCATCTATCGGGGCGGACGCCACATCGGACTGCCGGTACCCGCGGCAATCCTGGTGGCCGCGGGGTTGGGAGATCTGGCCACTTATGTGACCACCTCCCTGCAATTGGCCGTGGCCTTTCCCGATCCGGTCTCCGGCGTCATGGGGGCGTCCCTGAAGTTCCTGTCGGTGTTTGCCCTGACCCAGATACCTCTGGCAATGGTCGAGGCACTCCTGACCGTGGCCGTGTTCAACTGGCTCGAACGCAACAGTTCGGACGAGCTGCGTCTGCTTGCCGTCGTGAATGACAAGGAGGTTCCCCATGCTGCGTGACAACCGGATCGTCCTGGGTCTCGCCGTGCTGATCGTGCTGTTGCCCCTGGTGGTACCCCTCCCCTCCACCCAGAATGCCGCGTTCGGCGGCGCCGATGATCAGGCCGGCAATGTGATTCTGGAATTGCGCCCCGGCTACACTCCGTGGTTCGAACCCTTGTGGGAACCACCCAGCGGCGAAATCGGCAGCCTGCTCTTCGCGTTGCAGGCAGCCATCGGCAGTGGGGTGGTCGCCTACTATTTCGGTCTGCGGCGCGGACGGCGGGAACGGTCGGAACGCACCAATGCGCGTGTTTGACGCCATCGCGCATTCCAGTGACTGGCGCGACCGGGGAGATGGCGGCAAGGCAACCTTGTGTCTTGGATTGATCCTTGCCGCCATCGGCGGCCCGGAACCTTACACCGCGCCGTTGGCCCTGGGATCCGCGGCACTGTTGGCCCTGGGATCGGCACGGGTTCCTCCTGCGGCGTTTCTGGGGGTGCTGATGACCTCCGCCGGATTCCTCGCCACGGGATTGCCAGTGCTGGCGGTGACGGTCTCCTGGAATGGCGGTCCCGTGTTGTCATGGTCGTCGGATGCCACCTTGACGGCACTGAAGCTGGGAATGCGTTCCCTGGCCGCGGTGTCGGCCATGGCCTTGCTGATTCTCACCACGCCTCCGGGCCGCTTGATCGGGCTTCTGCCCCGGACCGGACTGTCCGGGGTGGTGGCGGATCTGGCCATGCTGGTCTATCGTCTGTTGTTTCTGGTAGGCGATACCGCCGCCACGGGATACCGCGCCCAATCCTTTCGCCTGGGTTACCACGGCTGGCGGCGCTCGATGCGCTCTCTTTCCCTGTTGATCTCCGGTCTGCTGACCATCGCCCTCACCCGCGCCCGGCGGATGGAAACCGGCCTGGCCGCCCGCGGCTATCGGGGAAGCCTTCCCGTCCTGCCGGGCAGACCACGCACTTCCATGTCGGAATGGATCATGGCGCTGGGGTTGCCGTCGCTCCTGATGCTCGCCGGATGGGGACTGAAATGGGGGAACTGATCGTCGAAGCCAGAAACCTGACATATCGTTACCCGACATCGAAGGAAAACACGCTCGACGGCATGAATCTGCACGTCGTGGCCGGTCGCAAACTGGCGCTCCTTGGGGGAAATGGTTCGGGCAAGACCACGTTGTTGTTGCACTTGAATGGCACCCTGCGCCCTCGCGAAGGCGTGGTGCTGCTCGACGGACAGCCCGGACGTTACGATGCCGCCGGTCTTGTCGCCTGGCGGCGAACCGTCGGGCTGGTGCTCCAGGAACCGGACGATCAATTGTTCGCCGCCACCGTGGCCGAGGACGTGTCGTTCGGTCCGCTCAACCTGGGTCTGCCGGTGGATGAAACCATGAGCCGCGTTGCCGACGCCATGGAAGCCTTGGGAATTTCTTCTCTCGCCGCCCGTCCACCTCATCTGCTGTCCCACGGTCAACGCAAACGGGCCGCCATTGCCGGCATCGTGGCCGTGCGACCTCCGGTGCTGGTGCTGGACGAACCGACCGCCGGTCTCGACCATCCCGGTCAAAAACACCTGCTGTCATGCCTTTCCCGGCTTAACGCAGCGGGGGCGACCATCGTCTTTTCCACCCATGATGTGGATCTGGCCTACGACTGGGCCGATGATGTCGCCATTTTCGTCAAGGGATGCGTGGCGGCCCAGGGCGAAGCGACCAGCATTCTGTCCGATGCCGCCCTGCTTGCGTTGGCCCGACTCAGAACCCCGGTGATGACCACGCTTCGCAATGCGGGCGTCCCTGTTCCCCAGGGATTGCGCAACGTGGAGAAGTGGCCAAAACAAGACGGGCTGAATGCGACCGGCCCGAAAAAAGAACTGTCCGGGGACCATTTATTCGATCGACCCGCACGAATGAATGTGACAAAGTAAAGGCAAGCCTCTTTTTTTTACAGTTCACGTCATGGATCGTGCAGACATCCAGAAAATCATTGGGACCAGGGAACCGGAAAAATCCGCGTCCATGACCCCGTTGAACCTCTTTCAAGGAGGGATTGCCATGACCACTCTTGAAATGATTAACAGCCATGTTGCCCGTTTGCCGGAAACATTGCAAATCGAGTTGTTGCATTATGCCTTGTTCCTTGAACAACGAATTGCCAAACCCGGTCAAACCATCAAGCACCCCGAGGAACAGCAACGTTTTTTGGCGGAATCCCTGGAAGCCGCATCCCGTTTGAATCCGTTCCAGGAAATTTCCAACCCCATGGACTGGCAACGCGCCATCCGCCAGGATCGCCCCTTGTTGGGCCGGGAAGATCACTCATGCTGATCGACACCAATTTGATCATCTACGCCGTGCATCCCAACAATCCCCATCTGCGTCGATGGCTGGTCGGGCAAAAACCTGGCTGCTCCGTAATCAGTCGGGTGGAAGCCCTTGGATACCACCGTTTATCCGAGGCGGGTCACCAATCAATCGAAGCTGTGCTGAACCACATGGATATTTTCTACCCCACGGTGGAAACCTTCGAAAAGGCCATTCGCCTGCGCCAGCAACGCAAAATCTCGTTGGGGGATGCCCTGATCGCCGCGACCGCATTGGAACAGCGGCAGACACTGGCAACCGCGAATGCCGATGATTTTCTCTGGATCACGGATCTGACCGTGATCAACCCCCTGAAGATGTCCGCATGAAACGACTGGTCGCCTCGCGGTGGAAGGAGATTCCACGAAAACACTTCAATGACGCCATGATTCCTGGAACGTATGCCGTCCCCGGGTTGCGGCTCCAAGGTTTTCAAGTTGGCGGTCATCATTTCACCCCTCCTTGAACGCCTCCCCGGAAAGATCTTCGATGATTCGGGTTGCCTGGAGCAACCCTTCGGACTGGAGAAGCCTCAGGGAAAAGCCGAAACTTTCGACAAAGCGGACCATTCTGCCATTATCGGGGGAAACCCATCCGACCATGGAATGAATTTTTCTCGATCGGCAATAGTCAATCATCTTTTCCATCATTTTCCGTCCCAATCCCTGCCCTTTCAGGTCGGAGCGGATGACAATGGCGAATTCGCAGGAATTGCGCGTTGGATCGGTGAAGATGCGGTTGGCTCCCAGGGTTTCCCGTTTTGCGGTCTGGGGGTTGACCGCCGAGGCGATGAAGGCCATCTCCCGGTTGTAGTCGATTTGTGTCAGGCGTGCCATCTCGGGATGGGGAAGGAATTTGCGGACCGATAGAAAGCGGAACTGAATGTCTTCCTCCGTAAGTCTGCCGATGAATTCATGATGTTCCGGTTCATCCTCGGGACGGATGGGACGCAGGAGGATGTCCCGTCCGTCGGGCATGCGCCAATGTTCCTCCAGATCGTTGGGATAGGGACTGATGGCGAGTCGGGTCGATTCATCGGCAATGTCGCAGGGACGAAAGACGGTCATCCGCGCCCCCACCGCGATGACGCCCTTGTCGTCGGCAAACAGAGGATCGATGTTGAGCCGTGCCAACTGGGGAAGGTCCACGATCATCTGCGATACCTTGAGCAGGGTGGCGCATAAAGTCTCCATGTCGATCGGTTTGCGGTCGCGATAGCCGTTGAGCAGTCGGGAGACCTGGGTCCGGGAAATCAATTCCCGGGCCAGGGTCACGTTGAGGGGCGGAAGGGCGACCGCGGTATCGGCCAGGACATCGGCGATGGTCCCCCCCTGTCCGAACAGCAGCACCGGACCAAACACCGGATCGGTTTCGACTCCGATCCGAAGTTCATGGGCCCCGGGACTGACCACCATCTCCTGAAGCGTAAAACCATGAATTCGCGCTTCCGGTTTTTTGCCGGCGATCGTTCGGAGCATTTTCCTCGCCGCCGACAAGACCATTTTCGGGCTGTTGAGAAACAGATCGACGCCGCCGACATCGCTTTTGTGGGACAGATCGGGAGAGAGGATTTTCAAGGCGATGGGAAAACGCATGTGCAGCGCCATGGTTTCCGCCTCTTCCGGGTTCTGGGCGATGTGGGTGACAACGGTGGGAATGCCATAGGCGGAAAGAACCGCCAGGACCTCGGCTTCATTGAGGACGGTATGGCCCGAGGCGAGGGTGTTTTCGATGATCAGTTTGGCGGTGGCAGTGGCCGGGGAAAAATCCTGAAGGATGGCGTTTGGTGTCTCGATGAGCATTTCCTGGTTGCGACGGTAGCGCACCATGTGCATGAACGCGGTGACCGCCAGTTCGGGGGAATCGTAGGTCGGAATTCCGGCCAGATGAAACAGTCCCCGGGCCTCGGCGACGGCGCCCTCTCCCAGCCACGCGGTCAGGATGTTGGTTGTGGTGTTTCTGGCAGCGTCGATGACGGCGCGGGCCGCTTCGGTACTGTCGGCAGTGGCGGTCGGGGCGTGCAGGACCAGGATGGCATCGATTTCCCGGGCCGAGGCCAGAATTTCAATGACGTTGCTGTATCGGGAACCCGAAGCGTCCCGATTGATGTCCACGGGATTGGTGCGGGACCAGGTATTGGGCAGAACCCGATCCAGGGCAGCGATGGATGTGGCGGACAAAGACGCCATCCGTCCTTCCATCCGGATCAGGCTGTCTTCCGCCATCACCCCGATGCCGACACCGTTGGCGATGATGCACAACCGTTCTCCATCCAGGGGGCGGGCCCGGGCCAGGGTTTCCACTGCGGCGAAAAGTTCGTGGGTGTCATACACCCGCAACATCCCGGCACGGCTGATGGCGGCGGCATAAACGGCATCCGATTCGACCAGAGGACTCGCGGGAAGATGGTCGGAAGGGATTTCGACCGGTTCCTGTCCCGACTTGATGACCAGAATGGGTTTGTTGCGCGCCGTGGCCCGGGCCGCGGACATGAAGTTGCGTCGTTGATGAATCGATTCGATGTAAAGCAGAATCGCCTGGACATCACGTTCCATGCCAAGATAATCGATCATGTCACCAAAATCGACATCGGCCATGTCCCCCAGGGAAATGAAATGGGAAAAACCAATCCCCTTGGAGCAGGCCCAATCAAGGACCGCCGTACACATCGCCCCCGACTGGGAGACAAAGGCGATCCGTCCCGGACGGCCCGGGACGTGAAAAAAACTGGCATTGAGGCCAAGTCCCGAGACCAGCATTCCCAGGCTGTTGGGACCCATGAGGCGCATGCCGACAGCGTGTGCCTGTTCACAAACCACTTCGAGCAGTGTCCGTCCATCGGTGTGTCGCTCCCGTTTCAGTCCCGAGCTCATGATGATCGCGGCGCGGGTTCCCCTTTGAATCAGTGCCGCGATCAGTTCGGGGATGACGTTTGCGGGGGTGCAGAGGACCGCCAGGTCCGGGATGATCGGCAGATGGGCAACGTCGGGATAGGCCAATACACCGGCAACGGCGCGATATTTTGGGTTGACCGGCATGATCGGACCGGAAAACCCACCCTGGAGCAGATTTCTGCACACCAGGGCGCCGATGGATCCCGGCCTCGTGGAGGCGCCGATGACCGCCACCGATTCGGGTTTGAGCAATGCGTCGAGGTTTTCGATGGACATGAGCGATGAGGATCGATGTTTTCCGAAGAGATGGGCAAGCCTGTCCGATCTTTTTGCTTGTTTTCAGAAGACGGCTTTCCTGGATGCTCCCTCCGTCCGGGAATCGACCAGACGGGCCGCGACGGCCATGGAGGCCAGACGGGTCCGGGTGTGATCGGAACGGCTGGTCAGAATGATGGGCACCTTGGCGCCCAGAACAATCCCAGCCCCATCCGCCCTGGCCTGCCACGTCAGTTGTTTGGCCAGCATGTTTCCCGCCTCAAGATCGGGGGCGAGGAGAATGTCGGCAAAGCCCGCGACCGGACTCGATATGCCCTTGGTTTGCGCCGCTTCGAGACTGACGGCGTTGTCGTAGGCCAGAGGACCATCGACGATGCCGCCAACGATCTGACCCCGTTCGGTCATCTTGGACAGGGCGGCGGCGTCCAGGGTCGATTGCATGTCGGGATTGACCGTCTCCACCGCCGACAGAACGGCCACCTTGGGGTTGGGAATACCCAGGGCATGCGCCAGATCGATCGCGTTTTGGCAAATATCGACCTTGGTAGCCAGGTTCGGGGCAATGTTGATGGCCGCGTCGGTGATCAACAACGGTCGTGGAAAATCGGGAATATCCATGATGAACACATGACTGATGCGGCGATCGGTACGCAGTCCGCCGTTTTTCTTGACGACCTCGCCCATGATTTCGTCGGTATGCAGACTTCCTTTCATCAGTGCCTTGACATCGCCCGCAAGGGCCATGGCAACCCCGATCTCCGCGGCGTGATGGCTGTGCAAGGCGTCGATGATGCGGATGGGGCCGATGTCGATGTCCGCCTCCCGGGCGACCCGTTGGATCCGGGCGATCGGGCCGATGAGAATGGGTTGGATCAGGTTCATGTGCGCCGCATTCACGATATCCTTGAGCAGCTCCTGATCGGTCGGATGAACGATGGCTGTATGCAATGGCGTTTCTCGTTGTCGCGACTGGATCAGCTGATCGTACCGCCAATAGTCCATCGATTGATCTTTCTTATTATTGTTATTATTTATTGTTGTCGAATTCACGGCAGGACTCCTTGTCGCGTCGGACGGTTCATTGCTTTGCCTGTGCCACATCATCGGCTTCATGGGATCCCGCGGCAAGGGATCATTTCCGGATTGCCTGGTGTGAAATAGCGAATACCGACGTTCCGCGGGTCATCCGAAGCGTGAATCCGGCGCGAATCGCGTTCTATCCGCCGATGGGGCCTCCTCCTTTGCGGGTGATGGCGACGACCGCGGGCCTGGGAGGGAGGGCATCGTCGAAATCGGGCCAGCGGGTGCTGGGCCAATCGAAGGTGGAGAGGGGAAAATCGCCTGGATGCTGGACCGAGACGAAAAGCGTGGTATCGTCGGGGGTGAAACAGGGACCGCTCATTTCGGCATCGCGGGGGCAGGCAAAGAAAAAACGGGTCAGGGCCCGTCCCGGTCCTTCCAGATCGCAGGCGTAAAGGCCGTCGGGAACGCCACTGACCCGTTGCATTTCGCCCTGATCGGTGGAAATCCACATTCTTCCCTTGCGGTCAAAACAAAGATTGTCCGGAGCGCCGAGCCAACTGCCTTGAACCGGGGTATCGGGATGGTATCGCGCCTTGGCATCGGTGAATGGCCCGGCCAGAAGGAAAATTTCCCAGTTGAAGACAGGGGCGTCATGGCGCAAACGGTTCTGTTCTCCGGGGGGGATCAGTTCGAGGATGTGGCCGTAGGTGTTGGGTCCCCTGGGGTTGGCGGCGTCGCGCCCCTTAGGTTTTCGTTTGCTGTTGTTGCTCAAGGCGACGTAGACCTTGCCGGTGACCGGGCTCGGTTCGACATCCTCGGGGCGGTCCATGGGGGTGGCCCCCAGAAGCCTGGCGGCACGGCGCGTTTCGATCAGCACGTCGGCGGGACCGGAAAAACCGTTTTCTGGAGTCAAGGGCCCCTCGCCCCAGATCAGGGGAAGCCATTCGAGACGTCCGTCGGCGAGGAACCGGGCAACGCTCAACTGGCCATCGTCAAGCAGAGTACGATTCCCTTGCGGATCCGTGGGGTCCATGGAGCGGGCACTGACAAAGCGGTAGAGGCATTCGAAACGTTCATCATCGCCACTGTACACCACGACGCGCCCGTCCGGCAGCGTCCAGACCGTGGCCGCTTCGTGTTTGAACCGGCCCAGGGCGGTATGTTTGACCGGAACCATGCCAGGGTCGTAAGGGTCCAGTTCCACAACCCAACCGAATCGATTGGCTTCGTTGGGTTCCCTGGTGCAATCGAAGCGATCATAATATCGATGCCAACCATGGGCGGGGCGACCCTTGATGCCATGGATACGCAGGTTTTCCTCCTCGTCGAGTCCCGTGGGATCGCCGCCGAAATATTTGTCAAAATTTTCCTCGGCGAGAAGCAGCGTGCCCCAGGGGGTGACCCCTCCGGCGCAATTGTTGAGGCTGCCGGTGACATGAAGACCGGTTGGATCCTGACGGGTCCTCATTCGCGAATTCCCGGCAGCGGGGCCGGCCAGACGAAAAAGGGTATCCCGGGCAGTGATCCGGCGGTTGAAGGGGCTATCGGCGACAACCGACCAGCGACCATCCGCGCCCCTCCTGATTTCAATGATCGAATGACCATGGGCCGCCATTTCGATGTCGGCCTGTTCCTGACTGATGCGGCAGGCGCGTTCTTCCTGGACCAGGCCGGGAAACATGAGTTCGGCGTTGGTGAACTCATGATTGACGCACAACAGGCCATGATCGCTGTTGTTGGAACCTCGGGGAAGGGGCCGGAAGGCGATAAAATCATTGTTGTAGCCGAACTGCATCCCCTGGGCACGGGCGCTCTGGTTCAGGGGGGCAAACGGCGGCGCCCCCGGAAGGACCGGATCACCCCAGCGGATCACGACCTGGGTCGAATAACCATCCGCCACCCGGTGATCATCTTCGATCGTTTGTGCCAGAGGAGAAAAATCAAGGGTTGAAAGATCCCCGGCAGGTGTCGCCATGGTTCGAAACGGCACCAGCGCCAGCGCCCCTCCCGCAGCCACTCCCTTGAGCACCTGACGTCGTCCGGTTCTCTGGGTGATCAACTGTTCCAACGTCGAAACGGATGGAGGCGGGTCGGTCTTCATCGTATTCACCAGATTGGTCTCGCGGGAATGGACATCTTAATAAGATTTAAAATTCAAGATCTACAATATTCATGCCAAGAATCAATAATGGAAAGATTCTTCTTATCGACCGGAAAAATTCATTTTTTACCAATATCTTGAAGACGAAATCCAACTTTTTCCTTCCGGCATCGTCCAACAGTGGCGTCCGAAACAGGCAACGATTCTCTTCTGTATCCCCAAGAAAGTTTCCGCAGGGCGACGCCCTTCATGGGATAAAAAAAGATGATTCGTGTCGCTTGCCCAAGGAAACCTTCTATATTACCTTCATTCCAACATGGGATGGAAGGAACCAATACAAGGCTTTGGATCGGATGCGGCAGTCGGGCCGATCCGATGCGGAAATCATTGAAACGTTTCTTCGGCAGTCTGGTTTGACGGTTCCTCAAGAGCAGAAACCGATCCGGTAACCGTCACATTTTTCTCTCCGATCCCGCGAATCATTTCAAGTAGCGGAGTTTTATTTTCCGCGATCCATCCAAAAATTTTCGCAGACCCAGGCAACAGTCTCCATGGCCGTTTTGCCCCGCTTTCGCAAACCCTCGCCGCCGATTTTTTGCAGGGGACTCATGTTTGCATGCCGTCTATCCATTACTTGCACGATACTTGCATAAACTTTCCATCAATGATTCCGATCGCGTCATTCAATCCACGCCCAAGATTCGGATACCCTATTGTTTTCCCTGCCGGAGTCGCCATGCCCGCTGAACACATTCTTTCTCCAAACGACCCCCGTTACCGTTTGCTTGAAAAAGAGTTGTTCCACACTCTGGGAACAAACCTCGACTGTCTGGATAAAAACAACCCGGACCTGGCGAAGAAACTGCGCGCCAAAAAGAAAACGACCCGTCTGGACCTTCGCGTCGTCATGGTCGATGGAAAAATGACCAGCCTGATATTGAATCTGGGAAACTATCAATCCTTCGAAATGATGAACCCAAACATGAGGGAGGGCATCGAGGAACGGGTTTCCCAAATGGACATCAAACAAACCGTACCTCTCATCTTCGGCGTCGAATCGGGTTACGAATTTCTGGTCCTGAACGATTTCACCCGGTTGACCGACAGCATTTCACGGGATTTGAAGATCGAACGGCCCGTCTACGTCGTCGAGCCGGTCATCGAACGCCTTCTCGTCATCCTGTGCATGTTCGACCTGTGTTCCATCTTTCAGGAAGGGCGTTTTTTCTTCTTCGTGGGAACAAACGCCTTGAAAGAGTTCGCCGAATATCTGATTCATCCGGACGTCATGCTGCCAAACACATTCATCTGCGCCAAAAACGATGAAAATCTGGCCAGGATGATCAACGATCTTATCAGGAAATGCCTTGAATTCCGCAAGGAAAATATTCGCCGACATATCGAGCAGGTCCAATCATATTACCGGTCACTTCAAGACAACCATTGGTCAAGGATCTACCGACATAACCCGGACCGCCCTCTGCGCATTCTGGGACTGACCTCCCGTTTCACGACGTTTCTCCAGTATGCCACCCGAGACATGCTCGACGGATTCAAACAACTCGGACATGAGACGAAAATTGTCATCGAAAGCCACGGTACCCATCGCATCAACACCCTTTCCACATTCAAGGCATTCTCCGAATTCAAGCCCGACATGATTTTCATGATGGATCATTTCCGCTGGGAACACGATTTCCGCTTCATGGATCGGGTTCCCGTGGTCACCTGGATCCAGGATGCCCTGGAAAACATCGTGACCGACCGCACCGATATCACATTGACCGACAGGGATTTTGTGTTTTGTTTCTCCGACCTGTGGCTCCGGGATGGAACCTTCGACCGTCCCATCTACCGGGGGAAAAAAATCCACTTTCTTCCGGTCGGCATCAATACGAACGTTTTTCATCCGGAACCGGAGATCAGCAAGGATATCGATGTTCTTTTCGTAACGCATCTGGTCAATCCCATCCGAACCCTTCTCCCCTTCCGCAATCCCTCCTGGGACCCGGGCCTGATCGGAAAGGAACCAAAAATCGGCGACCTTGAACTTGATGCAACGACCTTGAAAAATATTTATTTCAGTCTTATCGCCGCCCTTGATTCTTTTTCCTACCAGCAATTATGCCACCACGTCGTCCGTCCGGAATTGCTCCAGGAACTCGGGCGCAACATTTTTCAGGCGAATGGAATTGCCCCCCATCTTGTTCCCCCTTCCTTTCTGTCCGGCATCGAATCCCCCATTTGCATGGAGGTGCTCTCCCTGATCAAGGCCATCCCGATGATTCACCTTCAAGAACACGGAATCGACGTTCATATCTACGGAAAAAACTGGGAGCGGTTTTCGCAACTCGGTCCCAGACTCAAGGGACCCGCCAACAATGGTCAGGAACTGAATCGGCTGATGAACCGATCCCGCATCTGCATCAACAACAGCGCCGGGACCTCGCTCCACATGCGGGCCCTGGAAATTCTCGGTTCCGGAAATTTTCTTCTCACCCGGAGAATTCCCAAGAAATACGATACCGCAAGCATTCTCGACCACTTCACGGAAAATGAAGACTTCGTGTTCTTCGAAGATGAGGCCGACCTCCTGGATAAAACCCGCTATTTCCTCGAACACGAATCATTGCGCCAAGAGATCGCCACGAAAGGATACCACAAGGCCTGCCAAACCTTCGGCTACAACTCCCTGGCGCGAAACATTCTCGACGTCATCAACCAGGAGCTGACTCGCGCCTCTCCCTGAGCCATCCCCGGACTTCCACCATTCCTTCGACCCAAAAACGGCAAGATACGACGATCAACCATGAAAAAACTGGCTATTTTTCTCCCCGCCCCCACGCCTTTCTATAAAACCCTGCTGCAACAACTGACAACCGCCTTCACCCGCCTCGGGCTGTCGGTTCGCGGCGATACCACCTTGCCTGGGGAAGAGGAACTCATCACCTTTTGCCGTTCGTTCCAGCCCGACGCCATCTTCGAAATGAATCGGTGCCGCTGGGAAATTCCCGCGCTGCCACCATCGGTCCGTCACATCTCGTGGATCGTCGATACCCTGGGACGACCGATGGAACGATTGGGGGGAAGCGACCTGCTCTATTTTTTCGGCCACAACTGGTTTTCCCGTCATCCACGAACCGGAGCGACCATGGTCGATTGGCTTCCTCCGGGAAGTTGCCAACGGACCTACCATTTCGAGGAATGGCATGAGGGCGTCCACTCCTGCTCCTTTGTCGGACACATTTCCTTTCCCTGGACCCACGAAGAGTTGCAACGTCCCCTGACAACCGAAACCAATCGGATCACCCGCTTTGATGATTTTCTGCCCGAGTACGAGTCTGCTTTGCAAAAAACCAGGCAACGTGGATTCGACAACGATGATTATGTCCGCCTGGGCCTGAAGGTGATGACACAACGTTTGGGAATTCGCCCGCAACTCGACAAGGTACTGTGCTATGACATCGGCTGTCGGGTCATTCGGATGCGCAACCGCCAGCGTCTCCTGAATCTTGCCCTCGCCACAGGCGCCGAACCCGTCTTCCACGGCACCGGAGGGTGGCAAGCATGGCCAGAATATCAACCCTTCTTCCGGGGACATCTGGAAAACCCGGACGATGTCCGCCGTCTCTATCAGGATTCACGGGTCAATCTTCACGAGGGGGTCGGCATTCACTTTAGGTCCATGGATTGCATGTCCTCGGGTGGAATCCTGATGTATCTCGCATCGGAAGATGACGACCAGCCGGGTGGGATCAATACACTTTTTTCCCCTGGAGTCCATTTTGTTTCGGCCACCGCCGAAAATTTTTCCATAGAGTTCGCGGAAATCATGCATCACCCTGAAAAACGAAGACAAATGGCCTGGCAGGCGGCGCGGGAAATCCGTGCCCATCATACCTGGGACCATCGCGCCGCCAGAATCCTGGCCGATCTTGGACAATTGTGAACACCCAGTCCGCCGTCGGGAACATGAAACCTGCGAAAAAAAATACCGGACATGACGATGGCGACCCTGGAATATCTTGCCGGCACGAACAATGGCTGCCATGAATGATTTCTACGCCACCACCGTTCACAATCGAATCAATGCCGAAAACGATGCGACCCGTGAACGCTACCGTCGAAGGATCGACCGGGAACTGGCCTGGATGGGGTGGCAACCGGAACGGCTCATCGGCAAGAGAATCCTCGATGTCGGCACCGGTTGGCAGGCCCTCCGATTCATCGAACTGGGGGCAGGAGAGGTCGTGCATCGCGATCTCAGCCCTGCCCAGGTGGATTGGCTGTCACGGGAAACGGTACGTCTGGGAATCGGCAATCTGCATTCCCGTCCGGCGGATCTTTGCGGCGACTGGGGCGTGGAAGGACGGTTCGACCTGATTTTTCTCCTCGGCGTCTATCATCACCTGGCCAACCCCGCGGCCATGCTCGACGAGGCAATGAACCGTCTCGAACCCAATGGAGCGCTGTTTTTGCGCCTCTACCGTTCCGGGACATGGAGCCGCTGGCTGATGGCCCATCTGCGCCGCGTCGCCACCTCGCTGACACCCGCTCTGATGGAAAAGGCCTATTCCATCCAGTTTCCCCTGGAAAACGATCACGGCTTTCTCGGCAACATGCTGGATGACCTGTTCACTCCAGTCTGGGGCGCATTTCATCCCGATGCCTTCGAGCGAAGCGCCCCCCTTCTTGGAGGAACCATCCGTACCGAGGAGGACCGCTTCGCCTGGGATTTTTCCGACAGGGACGAAAATTTTCGCGTTCTTTTCACCCGGTCACCGGATGGCCCGGACGTTTCCACCAATACCCGCGCCATCCCGCTCCCTTGCGTCCTTCCCGTCGATCAATTCACGCTTCCCCTCGACACACCCCAAGCCCGTCGCGTGGCCCGCAAACTTGAAGAAGCGGTCGCATTCCTCCTGGATCTGCACGATGATTTGGAGCGGGCCTGCCGTCTGCTGACCCTGTGCCGCCTGATCCGGCGGTTCGATGCCTTTTCCTATTACGCACCCCCCGGCGACGGACCAATGAACATCGCCGCAAGCCCGAATCCTGAAATCGCAACACCAACAAATGGAAATTCCGAAAGTCCGGATCTTGGATCTTGTCGTCTACAATCCCTTGAAACCATTCTGCAACGTTGGGGAAGTGGTGTATCACGATGAACGTTCTCGGAATTACCTCAAGCGCGGAAAGCGGCGCTGCCCTTTTTGTCGATGATCTTCCCGTGGCTGCGGTCAACGAGGAACGCCTGTCACGAAAAAAACTTGATGGTGGCTATCCTCATAAAGCCATCGACTGGTGTCTGCGGACGGCAGGGCTGTCTCCGGAAAAGATCGATCGCATCTGCTATGGGTTCAGTCAGGGCTTCGTTCCAGGAGAAACCCTGAGCGGACTTGTGGCGCGCGCCGTCGAGGGATATGGCGATGATCCCCTGGCCATGCAAATCATCACCGAACGTCTGGTCATCGAAGACCGGGTCGATACCGAAGCGCGCGCGGAATTTTTTTCCCAGACACGAAAGAAATTCCCTCATGCCATCCCCATTCACCATTGCAGCCATCATGAAACCCATCGGGCCGCCGCGTTTTTTCCGTCTCCCTTCGACGACGCCCTGGTCATCACCGCCGACGGGCGGGGAGATTTCCTGTCGCTGACCCTCGCCAGGATGACACGCAACCCCAATCGCTCCCAACTCCTCTACCGCGCCTACAGCTGGGAAAGCCTGGGTTATCTCTATGGACGGGTCACCGGTCTGTGCCGGTTTACCCCCAACCGTCACGAAGGCAAGGTCATGGGCCTTTCGGCGGTCGGCAATCCCGAACCGGCCCGCCCCCTGATGCGCCGCATGATCGATCTCGATTCCCAGGGGCGGATCAAAAGCCATCCCGGCCCGTTCTACCGTCCCTTCTTCACCAATTTTTCCGATACCCTGATCGAAGAGGCGTCCCGTTTTTCCAGGGAAGATCTTTCCGCTGCGGTGCAAGTCCACCTGGAATCGATCATCCTCGGGTTGTTGTCGCGTCATATCGCGGAAACGGGGATCGGGCACGTATGTATGGCGGGGGGTGTTTTTTCCAACGTCAAGCTCAACCAGAAGATTCGCCAACTCCCCGGATGTCATGAAGTTTTCATCTATCCCAACATGACCGACGGGGGAATCTGCGCCGGGGCGGTCTACGATTGGATGTTCAAAAATGATCGTCCCCCCCATGCCACCTTTCCCAGTCTTTATCTGGGCCCCCGAATCGATCCGGACCGTCTTTTCACCCTCCTCCGACAGCAACAGTTTCATCCGGTACGCCCCGCCCATTTGATCGCGGATCTCTGTAGCCTGCTCGATGCGGAAAAGGTGGTTGGACTTGCTCAGGGAGGCGGTGAGTTCGGACCCCGAGCCTTGGGCAATCGCAGCATGATCTGTTCCCCGCGCCATCCCGACAAATGCACGGAAATCAATGAACGATTGAGCCGCAGTGAATTCATGCCCTTTGCCCCCTCGATCGCCGAGGAACTCGCCCCGAAGTGTCTCGTCGGCTACACCCCCGATTGCCTTTCGGCGCGGCACATGACCTTGAGTTTCCTCGCGACCCCGGAAATGGCCATGAAGGCCCCGGCGGTCGTCCATGTGGATCAAAGCGTCCGACCCCAGGTGGTGCGACAAACGGACAACCCCTTCTTCCACGAACTTCTGCTGGCGTGGCATCGCAAAAGCGACATTCCGGCACTCCTCAACACATCGTTCAACCGCCATGAAGAGGCCATTCTCAGTTCTGAAGAAGACGTTGTCGAGGCGGTCCGGGAAGGAATCATGGATGCCCTGGTGTTTCCTCCCTATCTGCTGGTTCTCAAGGGAGCCCCGGAAGAACTGGCCGTGCATCGCGATCATCCGGAAAGGGAAGGTCCATGAAACGGTCGGATGGTTCATTACAAGTGCCATTGGAAGCCCCCAGGGAATTGCACCACCTGGTCACCGATGCCCCCGCTTCCCCCTGCCTGCATCCCTGGTGCGATGTCTGGATCAATGCGGCAGGATGGGTCTCCTGTTGTCCCCAGAACCGAATGCGCTGGGGAAACATACGCCAGACCCCCTTGGAGACGCTGTGGAATTCGGACCCCGCCCGCAGGGTGCGCCAGCTCATCGGATCGGGAAACTATCAGGAAGCGGGGTGCGACCGTGAATGCCCGTTTCTGCGCGGATCCTTCCAGGGGCCGGTGCAAACGCCACCGGTGGCGGAGTTGATCAATCCCCCGCTCATCGATCCCGAAGACAATTCCCCCTGTTCACGAAACTTCAAGGAGGTCGAAACCGCCTATCGGCAACGACAGGAATCCCTGGACTGCCGACCACTCTTCATCGACCTGCAGACCACCGTCCGCTGCAACTCCGACTGCTTCATGTGTCAACAACCCCACCACGACGACATGCACCTTCCGGTGGAACTCATGGAATCGCTCTTTCCCTACCGGGCTACCGCCCTTTTCTTTCGCTGGCAGGGAGGCGAATCCTTCATTCGCAAGGAATTCATCGGCTTCCTGGAACGCTTCGACGACCCAACCCATCCCCATTGCCGCCGCTCGGTCATCAGCAATGGCTCTTTCCTTGGCGACAAACTTCTCGAACGCCTCGTCCATGTGGAACGTCCTCCCTTCTTCCTGATCTCCATGGATGCGGTCAGCGAGGAACGGTATCGCCAGATCCGCCGAACCACCAACCATGCCCGGGTCATGACCGCCCTCGAAACCCTCGCCCACCTGCAACGGACCCTCGGACGCAAGGATCTGGTGACCTGGAACTATGTGGTCATGAAATCCAACTTCGAGGAGATGGATCAGGCCATCGATCTGGCGCAACACTGGGGCATCAATCTGAATTTTGCCCCGCTCCAGGGACCTTACCATAACGAAA
The DNA here is from genome assembly GCA_015228815.1 of Magnetococcales bacterium. NCBI lineage: Bacteria > Pseudomonadati > Pseudomonadota > Magnetococcia > Magnetococcales > Magnetococcales bacterium. The sequence continues at coordinate 95,750 of JADGCV010000004.1, forward strand.
ATATTTTTTTATTTCATAATCTTATAAAACATGACATCCTTTGGAAGATCATTGAATCCCTGGAACGAAACGCATTATCCGCCTCGGTTGCCGTCAGTGGATTCGTCGGCATGCGGCATCGTTTATTGCATCGGGACGCAAGCATCATCGAAAACAAACATCAATCACCGATCCCTACGTGACCGCCAAGGTGTCAAAGAATATTATGTATTGATATTAATTATTATTTTCACGCCAAGAGATGCGACCAGGAAACAACCCCAAGGGTTTTGATTTGACTGCTCTCCTTAACCCGCGAACGACAGGAAGATTTTCCATGACCGCCACACCCAAGCCATCCCCGCCACTGCCCCAATGGAAGGTTCCTTTCATCGATCTCCGGGCGACCTGGGCCCGGGAACGGGAAGACCTGCTGGGCATCATGGACGAAGTGGCCGGAGATGCCCGTTTCATCTTGAGGCAGGAGGTCGAGGAACTGGAACAACGAAGCGCTTCTTTCCTCGATGTTCCCCATGCCGTCGGCGTCGGCAACGGCACCGACGCCATCACCCTGGGATTAAGGATTGCGGGGATCGGGGCAGGAGACGAGGTCATCACCGTCGCCCATACCTTTGTCGCGACGGTCGCCAGTATCGTTCATTGTGGCGCCACCCCGGTCCTGGTGGACATCGGGGAAGATTTTCTCATGAATCCCGACCTTCTCGAACGGGCGATCACCCGTCGGACGCGGGCAATCATTCCCGTCCACATGAATGGCCGCTGCTGCGACATGCCACGAATCCTCGATGTCGCCCAGCGCCATGGACTCCTGGTCATCGAGGATGCGGCCCAGGCCTTTGGCGCCACCTTGAACGGAATACATGCCGGGGCCTTCGGAATCGCCGCCGCCTTCAGCTTTCATCCCATGAAAGTCCTTTCCTGCTGCGGCGATGGCGGTCTTCTCACGGTCCGGGATGCCGCCATGGCGGAACACGCCCGACGTCTGCGCCATCACGGACAACGCAACAAGACCGAAATCGTCCATTTCGGCTTCAACAGCCGTCTCGACAATCTTCAGGCCGCCATTCTGCTGTACCGCCTGCGGAAACTGGAAACGACCCTCGCCCAGCGACGGTCGATCGCGCAAAAATACCATACGGGCCTTGCCAACCACGACAAGATCAAACTGCCACCCCATTTCGGTCTTCCCGGCGATTCCCATCAGGACATCGTCAGCGGTTTCGTCCTGCGCTTGAGCAAACGGGACGACCTCAAGCGTCACCTGGCGGAACGGGGAATCGAAACCTTCGCCCACTGGTCACCGCCCATGCACCACTGGGAAGGACTCCATCTGAAAGCCTCCCTGCCGGTCACCGAACGCATCAGTTCCGAAGTGCTTTCGCTGCCGGTCTTTCCCGAAATGACCGATGACCAGGTCGATTGGGTCATTGGATCGATTCTCTCCTTTTGAGTCAAAATGTCCCATGGCCAGGATCCTGATCACCGGTATCGGCGGTTTCATCGGTCGCGTTCTCGCCCGGGCGCTCCTCGCCCGAGGTGATGAAGTGCATGGCATCGACCGTATCCGACACCCATCCCTTCCCGAACCGGTCTGTTTCGTCCAGGCCGACCTGGCCCGGGAAGAGACCTGTCCGGACCTCCCTGGCAACCTGGACGGCATCATCCATCTGGCCGGAGTCAGTCGGGCAGGCGACGCATGCCGCGCCCCGGTTCCCGCCATGAACGCCAACATCCAGGGTTCGGCCAACCTGCTCGATCGGGCCGCTCGCGCCACGCCCAGGCCCTGGCTCATCCTTGGTTCCACCCGCGAAGTGGACCGACTTCTGAAAAAACAAACCCTCCCTTCGTTACAGGACATCTATGCCCTGAGCAAACAAACCATGGAGTCCATCGCCATCGCCTTCGCCCGCGAAGGGGGCAATCGGCTTCTGATCCTCAGGCTTTCGGATGTCTACGGTTCCCCCGAGGAACCGGAAGGAAAATTGCTGCCCACCTTCATCCGCCGCGCCCGCGACAACCAACCCCTCCTCATCCACCCCGGAAGCCTGGGGGTTTTCTTTCATTTCACCCATATCGACGATGTTCTCCGAGTTGTCCTCGAAGGGATCGACCGATTGTCGGCCACCACCACCCCTTTACTGGCCCTGCAACGGGTCTGGGACGAATCCCAACCCATCGACAGCACCCATCTGGCTCGGCTGATCCAGACCATCGGCACATCCGCTTCCCCCATCACCCTTCCCCCCCCCGTCGTCTCCCGCTCCTCCGCCATCGAGCCCTCCATCGAGGAAATTCCCTTCATTCCCACCATAACCCTTGCCGAGGGGATCCGCAGGCAATTCGCAAGGTTTTGTTAATTGGCAAAATTCTTGCTTCTTCACGCCAATCGACCCTCAATTCAGTACATTTAACGACAAGGAGCCCAATCCATGCCATGGAATAACGTCAGAACGATGACAGGATGGGTGGGAAGATCGGCCTTCATTGCCCTGGCCCTCACGGCAATGGCATCGACAACCGCTACAGGCGCCGCCACGCCAGAAATGACTCGGACGGATGAACGACGACCCGTCCAGGAAATGGAAAAAAAATCGACACGGACCCCACTCCACACCGCCATCGAGGAAGGAGACCTGGTTCAAGCGGAAATCCACATCCGCGCCAAAAAATGGATCAACGACCGTGATGTCTTCGGACAAACTCCACTGCATTTCGCGGTCGTGCGGGAAAACCTATCGTTGATCAAGGAACTGTTGGCAGCCGGGGCGAACGTATCATTTCCCGACCGGCGGGGAGACACGCCATTGCACATCGTGGCGGCACGACAGGGTTCCCTGGAAATCGCCTGGACCCTCCTCGACAAAGGCGCCAACATTCACGCCGCCAACGCCAATGGCACAACGCCATTGCACTGGGCCGCGGGGGAGGGCAACCTTGCCCTGGTTGGTTTGTTCCTGCGCCACGGCGCCAAGGTCGATCCAATCGATGGCAAAGGGGATTCCCCCCTGCACTGGGCAGCCGAATCATCGCGGCTCGATGTGGTCAAATTTCTGCTGCGCTCGGGCGCCGATCCGGGCAAGGTCAACAAAAGCGGTCGTTCCCCCCTGCATCTGGCGGCAAAAAACGGTCAACTCGAAATTGCCGCCCTCCTGGTCGATCGGGGCGTCGATCTCACAACCTCTGGAATTTCAGGCGATACCGCGCTCCACTGGGCCGCAGGCCAGGGACATGCGGACATGGTCCGTCTTCTTTCCAGCCGGACCCGGCAGGTCGATCCCCGGGCCAAATACGGCGAAACGCCACTCCACTGGGCCGCTTTCCGCGGCCATTACGAAGTCGCGGCCCTGTTGATCGATGCCGGAGCCAACTGCAACGCCCTGGATGCCCAGGGCAATACCCCCCTGCAACTGGCCCAGGCTCAAGGATACGACAAAATCGTCAAACTCCTGCTGCCCCGCGCCACGCTCAATACCGTCCACCGGACCCAGAAACAGATACCGGTTCCCAACATCTGAACCATTCCCATCCCTCTGGACCGACTTTGAATTTTCAGAGGCCATTGCCCGGAACAATTCATGTCGAATGGTTGCCATCGGGCGATGATGGGTGTATGTTTCCCCCGCGACGCTTGGTCGAGAAGAGAAGGCTTCGACAACGACAGCCCCACCGAATCGATCCTAAGGGATCGGTGCCCACGCCTTTTCTGTCCCCCTTTATCGAGATTCAACCAACGATGCCGATCGATAAACTGAAAATTTTTTCTGGCAACGCCAACCCGGAACTGGGACGGCGTATCTGCGAATACCTATCCATGGATCTGGCCAACGCCACCATCCGACATTTTTCCGATGGCGAAATATTCGTCCAGATCGACGAAAATGTCCGTGGCCGCGATGTCTTCGTCGTGCAACCGACCTCCTCCCCGGCCAACGATCACCTGATGGAACTCCTGATCATGGTGGACGCCCTGCGACGGGCCTCGGCGGGAAGAATCACCGCCGTCATCCCCTACTTTGGCTATGCACGCCAGGATCGCAAGGAGGCAGGAAGAACCCCCATCACATCCAAACTGGTCGCCGATCTTCTCCAGGCCGCCGGCGTCGGACGGGTGGTGACGATGGACCTCCATGCCGGCCAGATTCAAGGATTCTTCAACATGCCCGTGGACAACCTCTATGCCACCCCCGTCCTTCTCGGGGCGGTCCGGCAGAAGGGGATCAAGAACGGCATGGTCATCTCGCCCGATGTCGGCGGCGTCGTCCGCGCCCGCTCCTATGCCAAAAGACTCGATCTGGAACTGGCCATCATCGACAAACGGCGCCCCGCCGCCAACGTCGCCGAGGTGCATCACATCATCGGCGACGTCTCCGGAAAAAGCTGCATCATCGTCGATGACATGGTCGATACCGCCGGCACCCTGGTCAAGGCGGCGGACGCCCTGATCGATCACGGCGCCACAAACGTCATCGCCGTCGCCAGTCACGGTGTCCTTTCGGGACCCGCCGTCCGCCGCATCCAGGATTCCTCCTCCCTGGACCGGCTGATCGTCACCGATACCATCCGTCTTTCCCCCGAAGGGGAGGAATGCCCCAAGATCGAACGGCATTCCGTTTCCAGCCTTCTGGGAGAGGCCATCCGCCGCATCAGCGACGAAGAATCGGTCAGCTCCCTCTTCGTCTGACCGAAAACAACAATTCTGTCCGCCTGTTCCATGCGGACCCATCGCTCGGACCCCAAATGGTTGGGGTTCTTGAATCGACCGGCACCCCTGGAGGCCGGTCGTGATCGGGGATCGTCCCCGCCTTTTCACTTCTTACCCTTTTCATGGAGTCGGATCATGGCAATCATCAAGGCCACAAAAAGAGACGGGACCGGCAAGGGGGTGGCTCGTCAACTGCGGCGCGATGGTCGCGTTCCCGCAGTGTTGTACGGCGGTCCCAAGACAAAAAGCAACATCAACCTTTCCCTGGAATTGCGGGAACTGCTCAAAACCCTCGAAATCGAAGGAACCAACATCCGGGTCAAGGTCATCGACCTGGTCATCGATGGCGTCGGCACCGAAAAATCCCTCATGCGTGGATTGCAGCTCCATCCCGTCAGCGGACGACCGGTTCATGTCGATTTCATGCGGTTTGATGCCCATCAAAAAATTCAGGTGATGGTGCCCATCCATGTCGTGGATGAAGACCAGTCCCCCGGCATCCGCAGCGGCGGCATCTTGCAACTTGTCCAGCATGAAATGGAAATTCACTGTCAGGCGGGCGCCATCCCCGAGGCGATCGAGGTTTCCATCAAAGGGCTGGAAATCGGTCATTCGATTCATCTGCGTGACATCCAGCTGCCGGCGGGCACCGAAGTTCACGGCGATCAGAACATGACCATCGTCACCCTCATCGGCGTCAAGGCGGAGCAAGTCGAGGAAGGGGCCCCCGCGGCGCCGGAATCGGGCGAAAGCCAAGCCGAAGCCTCCTGAACCTGGGAGGGTCCATGCGGACGTTCCGTTCATGAAACTGCTGGTGGGGCTGGGCAACCCCGGCCCAAATTATCAGGGGACGAGACACAATATCGGCTTTGACGCGGTGGCGTGTCTCGTCCGCCAGTTCGGTCTCGGCGCCCGAGTCACCCGGTTCGGGGGGTGGTTCGGTTCCGGACGGATCGATGGCGAAACAGTCTCCTGGCTCTGTCCGCAAACCTTCATGAACCTGTCGGGAAACGCGGTCGGAGAAGCGGTCCGGTTCTACCACCTTGAACCGGTCGATGTCGTGGTCTTTCACGACGACCTGGATCTGGCTCCGGGTCGCATCAAGGTCAAACAGGGGGGCGGACATGGCGGGCATAACGGCCTCAAATCAATCCACCAAGTCCTTGCCTCACCCGAATTCCTCCGTGTCCGCCTTGGCATTGGCCGACCTCCGGGGAAGATGGACCCGGCCCGGTATGTCCTGGAACCCTTCTCGTCCCAGGAGCAGGTCATCCACGACGCATCCATCGCCCTTCTTCCCCAGGTGCTTCCTTTTTTGCTGCGTGGCGACCCGGCGGGAGCCATGAATCATCTGGGACAGATCATGACGCAACAACCCAACGATCCCAGGAAGGGGTCTGGGAACAAAAAGGCAGGAGAATAGTCATGGCTTTGCAATGTGGCATCGTTGGTCTTCCCAATGTTGGAAAATCGACCATTTTCAATGCACTGACCTCGGCAGGGGCCCAGATTGCCAACTACCCGTTCTGCACCATCGAGCCCAATGTCGGCGTCGTGACGGTCCAGGATCCCCGACTCGACACCCTGACCCGCATGGCCAAGCCCGCCAAGACCCTGCCCACCGTCATGGAATTTCTCGACATCGCAGGCCTCGTCAAGGGGGCCTCCAAGGGTGAAGGTCTGGGCAATCAGTTTCTCGGCAACATTCGTCAGGTAGACGCGGTGGCTCATGTGGTCCGTTGTTTTGAAAATATCGATGTCACACATGTCCATGGCATCATCGATCCTGCCACCGACATCGAAATCATCGAAACCGAACTGATGCTGGCCGATCTTGCAAGTATCGAAAAACGCCGGGATGCGGTGATCCGCAAGGCCCGTTCCGGGGACAAGGAGGCCCGTTTTCTCACCTCGGTCTATGACAAAGTCATCCTCGGCCTCAACGAAGGCACGCCCATCCGCGCCCTGGGCTTGGGCCCCGAGGAAAAGGTTGTCATGCGCGAACTTTTTCCCCTGACGGCCAAACCGGTTCTTTATGTTTGCAATGTCGATGAATCCGCGGCAGCTGCGGCCCAGGTCCCGGGACAACACCCCTTGACCGACGCCGTTCGCGCGCGGGCTGCACGGGAAGGGGCAGAGGTCGTCGTGATTTGCGGTGCCATGGAAGCGGAGATTGCCCAACTGAAGGCCGAGGAAAAACAGGCCTTTCTCGATGATCTGGGGCTCAAGGAACCTGGACTCGACCGGTTGATCCGTCAGGCCTATCGCCTTCTGGGATTGATGACCTTCTTCACGGTCGGACCCAAGGAGGTACGGGCCTGGACCGTGGGGAACGGTGCCAAGGCGCCACAGGCCGCCGGCGTCATCCATACCGATTTTGAACGTGGATTCATTCGCGCCGAGGTCATCGCCTATGAGGATTTCGTCGCCTGTGGCGGGGAATCGGGGGCCAAGGAAAAAGGAAAGCTCCGAGTGGAAGGAAAGGATTATACCGTCCAGGATGGCGACATCATGCACTTTCGCTTCAATGTCTGATCGGACCATCCAGCAGAATTTCTCTCCCCCATTGGGGTCGCATCACTCTTCTTCGAACCCAAAAGAAGCGAAGCGCAGGGTGCGGCAATTTTCGGTTACATCGCGGATGGTCTTCTCGCTGGCCCCGCTCGGCAACTCGGCGCGGATTTCCATCGTCACTTCGACGTTGGCCCCGATATATCTCGACAGATGTTGGATCACCTCGTCGGCAATCCGACTGGCGTCCCGTCCAGCCCGGAGCGAATCGATCCGCACCGATCCGCGAAATCTTCGATACCCGAGGGCGGCTGGTGGTATGCCGGGGTCCGTTGCAAGCGTTCCCCCCTTCCCGGTCGATTGACGCCGTGCCACGGTCCGTTCGATGTCCGGGACCGTCGCCGAACCGTTTCCGGCTTTCGTCTCAGCCGCTGCGATATCCCGGCGCTGTTGTTCGGCTGCCACATCGGGCTTGACGATGATCAATCCCGCTTCGTCCTGAACAGTGGCTGAACCGCCACCCGCAAGGCCTGAATAGCGGCCTGCGGCATCCCTGGACTGTGCGCCGGCAAACGTGTCCGACTGCCAGGTCGGTCGCGTGATTCCTTCCCGGATGGCCGCGATCAGCACGTCCGAATCGCGAAGACGGGGAAGGTACAGGTACGTCGCAAAATCCTCGACAAGCTGCTTCACCGGCACGTCATGACCTCGCCAGAGAGGTACCCGGTCCAATTCAAGGCGCAACCGAACTCCACCCATCTGGACGAGGAGCATCTCCTCGCTCTTGAGCTTTTTGGCAGCGCGAAGCGCCAACGAATCCAATCCTTGCAGGCGTGTTTCCGTCCATTCCGGCGATCCCCTCGGGTCTGGCTGGTTCGGGACAAGCAGCCACTGGTAGGTCTCGGGAATGCGCACTTTAACCGTTTCATCGCCGTTCTTGCGCTGCGTATCCGCTTGTTTGGCTTGGAACGGATCAAGATTGAGTTGTTCCCGCTCGTCCCATATGGACTTCCAGGACATGAATTGCCGGACGGCAACCTGAAGCTCCTTGAGCCGACTTGCATCGCCCGCCAGGAACACCAGGGTGTTTTTGTAGGACCGGGGACTACTGCCGCGACTGTCCAGGATGGCCTGCGCCTCCATGCGCGCCGCGCTATCCGCTTGCCCTTTGCCGTGAGGACGATCCGGACTCAGGATCACCAGCCGCGCCTCGTGTTCGTCCGGAATATCGCTGCCGCTCGGACACGCATGCACGCGATGGAAATCGCCACGGCTGCGCGCCTCGTCGCGCAGGCGGCGCACGATCTCGTCCATGACATCGTGTTCGTGGATCTGGTTCGCACGGTCCTCCGCAAGACGTGTGACCGTGGGCTGGGTCGCGTACCAATAACGGCTGCCGTCCACATACAGATAGGTCGCCCGATCGGTAAGTCGGCGGATGGCATCGCCAAAGGTGGCCACGGTTTCGCCAGGCTGGACGCATCCCAAATTCACCTGGCGCTCGTCGATGCCTCGATGGGCAGCCCGTTGGGTCGGGGCCGATCCAACATAGATGGTACGCGCCACGCGACGGCAGGCAGAGTAGCGGCCCAGGTTCGGGGAATCCCGGTCAAGCCTGAGCGGCAAGGAATGCGCCCCGTCCACATCTTTGGCGATCACAGGGGTCCACGGGTCATCAAGGTAGCGGGTCAACTCAAACTGCACCGCCGAATCGTCAATGGGGATGGTGCCAGGCATGATGAGCAGATTGCCGTCCTGTCTTTCCCACAGAGAATGAATCACCGCCGCCATCAGACGCAACACGCCGCGCGTGCGTTGAAATTTGTCGAGCGTGGACCAGTCGTTGTAGAGCCGGTCGAAAAGTTCCGGGTGGATCGGGTAGGCCAGCTTGATGCGACGTTCGTACTCCGCCTCTCGACACTCGGATGGAAATTCGCTGTGCTGCGTTCCGTACATCTCCACAAAGGCGCGCGCCACGGCATCACGTGCCACGAATGCCTGCGGTTCATGCAGAGGCTCGAAGAGCCGACGGCGCACGATTTCAAACCCTTCATCCGAACTGGCCGGTCGCCAGCTCGATTCCACGCGACCGACGGCATTCTTGAGTCGGGACAAGGCACGCTGGCCCCACTCGCCGCCGATCTCGTTGTCGGAAGCGGGAATGCTGACCACCAGCAAGGTGTTCCTGGCCGCCTTGGCCGCCTCGCTCAATGCCTGGGCAAAGGTAAACTGGGTGTCGAAGGTGCCCGCGGGAAGCACGCTGCCTTCGTGCAGCTGCCGTGCGTAAGCGACCCATTCGTCGATCAAGACAAGACAGGGCGAGAACTTGTTGAACAGTTCCTTCATTTTGTCGCCGGGGTTGGTGGCATTTTCGTCATCGGCACGGATCATCTTGTAACCGGCCTTGCCGCCGAGTTGCCAGGCGATCTCACCCCAGATCGTTCGGACAACCGTCCCGTCGGCCTTGGTGCTCGGGTTGCCGGGCGACACCTTCGTGCCGACGACGACGGCACGATTGACCTTCGAATCCACCTTGCATCCGACATCCTCCAGGACTTGCTCGACGCCGGGAAGTTCGGTCGCAGACGTGCCGGAGAAAAGATGATAAAGCGCCAGCATGCTGTGGGTTTTGCCGCCGCCGAAGTTTGTTTGCAGCTCGACCACCGGGTCGCCACCCTGCCCGCCAATGCGGATGATGCCGTTGCCAAGGAGTTTCCGCAGCCCCTCGGTGATAAAGGTGCGCCGAAAGAACTCGGTGGGATCCTGGTACTCGGACGCTGCCTCGTTCAGGTACACTTGCCACAAATCAGCCGCGAACTCGGCCTGCTGGTACTTGCCTCTGGCCACGTCCCGGTGCGGGATGGCGACGTCGCGCCAGGACCTCAGGCCGCTCCGCGGGTTGCCCTCGGTGGGAGCCACGGCCTGCTTGCGCATTTCGCCCCGACACTGCTCGTCGAATCGCACGCGCAGCAGTGCCATCTTCTGATCTTCCAGTTCCTTTGTCTCGGGGGCCGAAATGGCAGTGAGCAGGCGTCCGATGCTGTCCAGCGCCCGATAGACATCATCGCTGCTGAAAGACGCCTGATGCGCCCAACGGTTATGGATCTCGCGCAGTTCGCTAACCAGGGATCGTCCGGTATAGCCAAGGGTGTTACGAAAGACGGCGTTCCACTGGTCCCACATGACAGTGAGCAGATTTTGGGTGTCCCAGTTGACCTCGCTCACCGTACCACGGTCTTCACGGATCGCCCGCGCCACCATCTTTTGCCACTGATCTCCATGCACGGCACGCAGTTCCCGCTCCACAAAGGGGCGAACCCCTGCGTTGAGCAGTTCAAGCGCATCACCCACTCTGCCATGATTGCTCTTGGCCATGTTTTGCCCTCGTCATTGAACGATCCCCATTCAAAAAAGGGTTCGTTGGTGCTCGCGCGGTGTTGCCTGGGCCAATTTGGTCAGTTCGGGCCAAACCAGCACGAGGCTGTTGTAGGCCAGTGCTTCGCTCGACCAGTTCTTGCCTTCGCAGACCTTGTACAGTCGATACGACAACTCCCGTGCCGTTTCGCCAACCGAACCGCCCAACTTGCGCAGGAGCGCCGAGGCGCCGCTTTCACCGTGCTGGTCGAGGACACGAATCAGGCGCTGGGTCGCTTCCCAGACAGTCAAACGATTGTCCGAGGCTGGGTCCCAGTTTTCCGGCAACTCATCCCGTTTGACCAGACGGACCTTGCCACCCCGCGCCGTGACAATGCCTGCCTGTTCAAGGCCGTTGACCGCCGTGTTCTTGGCCCGTGAGAGCGTTTCGGCCACGCCAAACTCGCCTTCCTCCATTCCGTGCTGATCGAACCACGCCAATGCCCAGCGGGTGTCGGCGTCAAATTCCGCATCCTGTTCGGCCAGTACCTCATCAAGGGTCCGGTTGATCAGAGCCAGAGCGGTGCGCACAGTCATGGCATTGCCGTGCGACTCGACGACCTTCGCGTAACGCGAGAACACGGCCATGCCGGGACCTATGGCCGCCTGGGCCAGGTCCACAGGGGCGATGTTCCCCTGCTGGAGGCGTTTGAGCGCGGTCGGGAGTTCTTTCTTCATTTCGTTCAGGAACTCGCGGCGACCGCATTGTGGGGCATCGACCGGACGCGGGCGGCAGGCGAGCACAATATAGGAGGCCAGGGCATTGGTACCCATGGCCACCATACGCCACTTCTGCGAAGCGCGCACCGGCCAGGTCGCGGTAATCTGGAAGCCACTGCCAAGAAGGGCATCGAGCAACGTCTCCCAACCCGTCGTCAAATCGGTCCCATTGTTTGGGCCCTCTTCATCTCCGTTGTCGTCCTCGTCACTGCCTGTTTTCTCGTCTTCCTGCTTGAAGGCGTAGTAGACGGTGAGCGGAAAGCGCGGGTCCATCTTTTCGCGCAAGGTGGCAAAGGCCTTGCGAAAGCCGGACTCGAAATGTTCCTTGGCCGTTTCCTTATTCCCGTCGAAGCGTTCGGGGGCAGCGGTAAGTTCAGGGGCCTTCGGTACAAGGATGGTTTTGAAAAGCTCGGGATACAGGTCGCCGATGGTACGCCTGAGCCAGACATAGAAGAAATCGGATAGTGCAGCGTAGCCAATGTTATCGTAGTAGGGGGGATCGGTACTGACCAGAAGACCACTGGCATCGTTCCATGCGCCAGAGGCATCGACTTGGCGACCGTTACCGCTACCGACTGACGACTTGCCAAGCACCTCGATGCAATCAGCAACGTAATTTTCGCAAGTAACCCAAGACCCAACCGTATTGCCTAGAATATTCGCTTCCGCAAAATCCCAGACCATGGGAATTGCCTGCCGCCCGAAAAGATTCATCACTTTTTGGTTGCCAGAGGTCCATCTGCAAAGTCCATTGTTAAAATCCGCACATCGATCAAGCGCAAGCGCCAGGAACGTGGTGACGGTCCTGGCATACTCATCGACATCATCGAAACGCCCTGCTTTCGCTGCGTCCACGACCACATCCTCGTGGATATCCTTCACCAGGTCGCCAAGCGTCACCAGTGCGGTCAGCTGGCGTGGGGTAAAGATGTCTACAAATCTGGACCATCCATAAAGCGGCGGCGAGAACCATCGCCGATCGTTCGTCATGTTCTGTTCGATCATCGGTGCTTCAGGCTTTAACGCCTCTGGCATCCACACGGAATCACTTGGCAAGTAGGTCCTGCCCTGTCCGATGTCCGCCACGGTAGCAAGCGGTATGTCCTCAACTCCATGGTCAATTGCCGATTTTCTTACCTGCGCCTTGGAAAATTGCCGCCCACAGAACAGACAACGCGCACCCTTTCCACTTGTCGTCTCCTTCTCCGCGATTCCGCTCTTTTCGATGATGAAACGGATGCTTTTGTCCTCAAATACAGGTTTTGCATGAATAAAGTTTGGCTTCTTTCGGCAAAGCCAAAAAGACCGCACCAATGGCGCTCGGGCGCCACAGGCCGGGTTTGGACACATGATTGTTCTGGCCCACAGCCATGCAATCACGTTCGCCTCGCGACCACCATATTCCCTGGGCAGTTTTACCTTCGGGTAGAGATGTCCAATCTTTGCAATCGCGCGTTCCCGGATCAAATTTCCGTAGTAGCGAACATCCTCGGCCAGCCCTCTTGATCCTGTCCAACCCGTGTCTTTCAGGACATGGCCACGCACCTCTGGATTGACTGGCGAGCACTCCAACCAGCGCGGAACCAGTTCCAAATTGCATTTGTTGAGCAGCACCGCCACCGGATTGAGATCCGCCGCATGCGCCGCAAAGCCCAGACGCGCCGCCTCCAGTGGAATGGAACCACCACCGGAAAAGGGGTCGAGTACCGGCGGCAACTTTCCATCGGCGTGTTTCAACATCTCCTCGCGCGCCTTGGCGTAAACATCGGGCCGTTCATGCAGCTTTTTTTGCATCAACTCGCGGATGATGCCAAACAGGCGCTCGCGCTCGGCATTTTGCGCCTCCCCGGTCGGGAATTGATCGGGGTGCGCCGACGGGTCGTCCACCACGGAGGCAAACAGCACCGCACGCGCCGTCGGCAGCGGCAGCCTTGCCCACCAGTGATGAATGCCCTTGGGATGCGGCCCAATACCGGGCATCTTGTCATAGGCCGATGCATCGTTGATCTCCGGCAACGGCAGTGCGACCTCGATCAGCTTCTTCGGAGATGTAACCATCCGTTCTCGTCTCTGCTAAGCCCCTTCCCAGACCCATCCATGATCGTTAAATCACTTCAGACTGTAAAATCCTTGACCTCATCTTCCTCCACTTCCTTCCCTTCCGCCAACAGACGCCGATACTCCCGATGACTGTGGAACGCCGAGGCCAGATAGAAACCACTCAAAAGGAACAACGTCACTGCCAGATGAATCGTGAGTACCGCCAGAAACACCACCACCCCGACCAACGTCAGAAACGGTCGCGACTTGTGCCAGTCCACATCCTTCATGCTGCGAAAACGAATGTTGCTGACCATCAGAATGCCCAGGGCATAGACCAGAAGAAGCGGCAGAAAAGCCACCCCCCCATATCCACCCGCCGGAGACGGCGGATCCCACCCCATTTCCAGATAGAACAACAAGGTCGCCACCAGGATTCCCGCAGCAGCCGGAATGGGCAATCCCTGGAAATAACGTTTGAAAACCCGTTCGTCCCCCACATAGTGCTGGACATTGAAACGGGCCAGGCGCAACGCCCCACAAACCGCATACAAAAAAGCCCCCGCCCAACCCACCCGATTGAACGGAACCAATGCCCACTGATGGATCAACACCGCCGGAGCAATGCCAAAGGAGAGAAAATCGGCAAGACTGTCATACTCCTTGCCAAAGGCGCTGGTGGCGTTCATCGCCCGCGCCACCCGGCCATCCAAACCGTCGATGATTCCCGCCGCCACGATCGCCAGGGCCCCCCGCTCATACTGTCCGGTCAATGCCGCCATGATGGCATAGAAGCCGAAGAACATCCCCCCCGTGGTCAGCAGGCTTGGAAAGATATAGGCGCCACGTTTTCCGGTCATGTCAACCACCCGCCGCCACATTCAGATGGGCCATGATCGTTTCTCCAGCCCGGGTTTCATCCCCCAGCGTCACCAAAACCTTCGCCGAACGGGGTACATAAAGATCGACCCTCGACCCAAAGCGGATCAATCCGAACCGCCCGCCGCGCTCCAGCCGATCCCCCTGCCCCACCCGGCAGACGATCCGCCGCGCCACCAACCCCGCGACCTGGACAAAACAAACCAGAATCCCCCCCTCGCCCCGCATGAGGAGTTCCATCCGTTCGTTTTCCAGTGAGGATTTGTCGAGCCGGGCATTCAGGAAGCGACCCGGATGATAAGCCATGGCCTCGATCCGACCCGCCATCGGCGCCCGGTTGACGTGAACGCTGAAGACATTCATGAAAATGGAAAGTTTCAGCGATGGCCCAAGACCGAACGGCGCCTGGGCCACCTCTTCGACCGCCACCAACCGACCGTCCGCCGGGGCCACCAGGACTCCGGGATCGGCGGGAACCACCCGGTCCGGATCGCGAAAAAACCAGACACACCAACCCGTCAGGAGCCAGAACGGCAATATGCACGCCAGATTGGGCAAAACCAGGCTCGCCAGCGCCGCAACGACGGCAAACCCGAGAATGAACGGCCATCCCTCCCGTGCCACCGGACTCAAGCTGGACATCGCCTTCCGACTCCTCAATCCTGTTACCCGGCCTTCAGACCCGCCCGAACGATCAATTCCTGCTGCGATCGACCAGTTTGCCCTTCTGGATCCAGGGCATCATCGCCCGCAGCTTTCCTCCCAATTCCTCGATGGGATGGGCCGCCCCCAGACGACGCAGGGCCTGGAACCGGGGCCGGCCCGCCTGGTTTTCAAGGATCCATTCGCGGGCGAATTCTCCCGTCTGAATCTCGGTCAGGATCCGTTTCATCTCTTCCTTGGTCCGGGCATCGACGACACGGGGACCCCGGGTCAGATCGCCATATTCGGCAGTATTGGAGATGGAATAGCGCATGTTGGCAATCCCCCCCTCGTAGATCAGATCCACAATCAACTTGGTTTCATGCAAACATTCGAAATAGGCCATTTCCGGAGCATATCCCGCTTCGACCAGGGTTTCGTAGCCCGCCTGAATCAATGCCGTGATGCCGCCACACAGGACTGCCTGCTCGCCGAAAAGATCGGTTTCGGTCTCCTCGCGAAAGCTTGTTTCGATGATCCCCGCCCGTCCGCCGCCGATGGCCGAGGCATAGGCCAGGGCCACATCGAAGGCCTGGCCACTGGCATTTTGATGGATCGCCACCAGCGTGGGCACTCCGCCGCCACGCAGATATTCCGCCCGCACCAGATGGCCCGGCCCCTTGGGGGCCGCCAGGAACACATCCATGTCGGCAGGGGGTTCGATCTGGCCAAAATGAATGTTGAACCCATGGGCAAACACCAGGGCCGCCCCTTTTTTCATGTTCGGCGCGATTTCATGACGGTACAACCGCGCCTGATGCTCGTCGGGAACCAGAATCATCACCACATCCGCCCCCGCGACCGCCTGGGCAACCTCCATCACCGTCAACCCCGCCCCCTCCGCCTTCTTCCACGAGGTGGAACCCGCCCGCAAACCCACCACCACATCGACCCCGGAATCCTTGAGATTCTGGGAATGGGCGTGTCCCTGGGAACCATAGCCGATCACGGCAACCCGGCGGTTCTTGATCTGTTGAAGGTTCGCATCACGGTCATAATAGATTTTCATTGGCACATCCCCAAAGATTCTTGACGTTTTTCGTTCGGAAAGGGGGGACCGACCCCGGACCCATCCTCGGTCATTTTTCAAATACCAGTTCTTCTAGACTTTCATCATTCCCCGATTGCCCCGGCTCAACGCCACCTGTCCCGTCCGGACCAATTCGATGACCCCCAACGGTTTGAGCAATTCCAGGCAGGCATCCAGTTTATTGCTGTCCCCGGTCACCTCGATCATGAACGAATTGGCAGTGGCATCCAGGACCCGGGAACGAAAAATATCGGCAATCCGGAGAACCTCGGCCCGAACCTCCCGTTCCGCCGCCACCTTGACCAGCATCAATTCCCGCTCGACATGCGCCCCTTCGGTCAGATCGCTCACATGGATGACCGGAATCAACTTGTGAAGCTGCTTGATGATCTGTTCGATGATTTCATTGTCGCCGATCGAGACCAGAGTGATTCTGGAGGTGGTTTCATCCCCGACCGGGGCGACCGTGAGCGATTCAATGTTGAAGCCGCGGGCGGCGAACAGCCCCACCACCCGCGAAAGAACACCCGCCTCGTTTTCCACCAGGACCGAAATGATATGCCGCATGATCAAACCTCCCTAGAGCAGGATCATCTCGTTCAGGGCCTTGCCGGCCGGGACCATGGGATAGACGTTGGATTCCTCGGAGACCCTGAAATCCATGACGACGGCGTTGTCGATCGCCAGGGCCTCACGGATCGTCGGTTCCACCTCCTCGGGACGGGTCGCCCGCAATCCAACCGCGCCATAGGCCTGGGCCAGAAGGACAAAATCGGGACGGCTTGAAATATTGGACTGGGAATAACGTCCTTCATAGAAAATCTGTTGCCATTGCCGCACCATCCCGAGAAAACTGTTATTGAGGATGGCGATCTTGATCGGAATGCGAAACTGGGAACAGGTAGCCAGTTCCTGGATGTTCATCTGAATGGAACCGTCGCCGGTAATGAGAATGACGGTTTCATCGGGTTTGGCGATGCTGGCCCCCATGGCGGCGGGAAGACCGTACCCCATGGTCCCAAGCCCTCCCGACGTCAGCCAGCGGCGCGGGAGATCAAAGGGATAAAACTGTGCCGCCCACATCTGATGCTGTCCCACGTCGGTGGCGACGATGGCGTTGGCCTCGGTCAGATCCCGAAGTTTTTCGATGACGAATTGCGGTTCGATCCAATCCTTGCCCTGGTGATAGCGAAGGCATTCCTTTTCGCGCCAGGACTGGATCTGCCGCCACCAGGGAGAGAGATCGGGTTGACGGTCGCGAGCGCCGGGTGCCTCCAGAAGGGCGTTCATCTGTCCGAGGACATTGCCGACATCGCCGACGATCGGCAGGTGAACCTTGACATTCTTGGAAATGGAGGTGGGATCGATATCCAGATGGATGATTCGCGCGGAAGGGGCGAACTGGGAGATTTTTCCCGTCACCCGATCGTCGAAACGGGCGCCGACGGCGATCAGAAGATCACAGTTGGAAACCGCCATGTTGGCCTCGTAGGTACCATGCATTCCCAACATGCCGACGAACAGGGGATCGGATGCGGGAAATCCGCCCAAGCCCATGAGGGTGTTGGTGATGGGCGCCCCCAAAAGACGGGCGAAACGGGTCAGTTGGGGGGCGGCATCGGAAAGGATGACCCCTCCCCCGGTATAGATCATGGGCTGACGCGCCTCCAGGATCATGGAGACAGCCTTGCGCACCTGACGGGCGTTGCCGACAACGGTGGGATTGTAGGAACGGATGCGCACCTCGGCGCCGGTGTCTTCATAGTCGCAGACCGCCGCCGTCACATCCTTGGGGATGTCCACCACCACCGGTCCGGGACGACCGGTTCGGGCAATGTGGAAGGCCTCGCGCAGCACCCGCGCCAGATCCGATACCCGGCGCACCAGATAATTGTGCTTGGTGCAGGATCGGGTGATCCCGACGGTGTCTGCCTCCTGGAAGGCATCGTTGCCAATCAGATCGACGGGGACCTGGCCGGTGATGCAGACCAGGGGAATGGAATCCATGTTGGCGGTCGCCAATCCCGTCACGGCATTGGTCGCCCCAGGACCTGAAGTGACCAGGGCCACCCCCACCCTGCCACTGACCCGGGCATATCCATCGGCGGCATGAACCGCCCCCTGCTCGTGACGGCAAAGAATATGGTGAAGTTCGGGCTGTTTGAACAGGGCGTCGTAAATATGCAACACCGATCCGCCAGGATAGCCGAACACATGACGCACCCCAAGATCGCAAAGCGTTCGGACGACGATTTGAGCCCCCGTCAATTCCACTGCGACACTCCCAATTCAACCCGTTTCACCCCCAGAACAAAGACCTGATCCCCCGACAGGGAAACCACGACCCGCTCCATCCTTAAACCTTGGCGTGGTACCGGGGAACTATGATGATTCACGCAACCGGTGTCAACGGACACCGGTTGCGGATTGAACCGGAAGGGTCATTCACCGGGAGATCACGGCCGGCGATGCAGAGGAACATAATCGCGCTCGGGAGATCCGACATACAACTGACGCGGACGACCGATCGACTCCTTCCCCGAAATCATCTCCATCCACTGACAGATCCAGCCGATGGAACGGGCCACGGCGAAAATCACGGTAAACATGTTGGTGGGAATGCCGATGGCCGACTGGATGATGCCGGAATAGAAATCGACGTTGGGATAGAGTTTCTTTTCGACGAAATATTCGTCACTCTGGGCAATCTGCTCCAGTTCCAGGGCCAGTTTGAAGATCGGGTCGTCCTCCCGTCCCAGTTCCGCCAGGACATCGTGCGCCGCCTTTTTAAGAATCCGGGCGCGGGGATCGTAGTTCTTGTAGACGCGATGGCCGAACCCCATGAGCCGAAAGTTGTCCTTGGGATCCTTGGCCCGTTTGATGTACTCACCCACCCGGTCCACGGTACCGATCTCGCCAAGCATGTCGAGAACCGCCTCGTTGGCCCCGCCATGCGCCGGCCCCCACAAACAACTGATCCCGGCGGATATGGCGGCGAAGGGATTGGCCATGGACGATCCCGCAAGCCGGACCGTCGCGGTCGAGGCGTTTTGTTCATGATCGGCATGGAGGATGAAAATCTGCTCCATGGCCCGGACCAACACGGGAGAGATCCGGTATTTCTCGCACGGTACCTTGAAAAGCATCCGCAGAAAATTTTCGATATATCCCAGTTCGTTCTTGGGATAGATGAACGGGTGCCCGATGGAATATTTGTACGAGGCGGCGGCGATGGTCGGCAGTTTGGCGATGACGCGAAACGCGGAAATTTCCCGGTGCCGCGGATCGTGAATGTCCAGGGAATCGTGGAAAAACGCCGACATCGCCCCCACCATCCCCACCATGATCGCCATCGGATGGGCATCACGCCGGTATCCCTTGTAAAAATTCTGCATCTGCTCGTGGAGCATGGTATGCTGCATGACGATGCGGCAGAATTCCTCATACTTGGGACGGGTCGGCAATTCGCCCCACATCAACAGGTAACACACCTCAAGAAACGTGCTTTTCTCCGCCAATTGATCGATCGGATACCCGCGATACAGAAGGACCCCCTTGTCGCCGTCGATGAAGGTGATCCGGCTCTGGCAGGAAGCGGTCGAAAGAAATCCGG
The DNA here is from genome assembly GCA_015228815.1 of Magnetococcales bacterium. Classification (NCBI taxonomy): domain Bacteria; kingdom Pseudomonadati; phylum Pseudomonadota; class Magnetococcia; order Magnetococcales; species Magnetococcales bacterium. Next base: position 115,361 of record JADGCV010000004.1, read on the forward strand.
GATCAAGGGTGAACATGCCGAATTCCCGGTAGAACTTGGAAATGTCCACGACCGGAGGTCCTTCGGTCCCGTGGAGGATCGGCAGTTCCACGCTTTTTCCAGTGCGATTGTCGGTGATGGTCAAGGTTTCTCCAGCCATGGCATTGCCCCACTGTCGTCTCAAGAGAATCGGGATGGGTTGCGTTAAGCCATCTCGCACCCGGTGTCAGGAATGGTGTATACCAAGACTTCGGAAACTCAATCGTCTCTCCTTCCCTGGAGCCCAACAATGTTCGACAAGACCGCAAGCCAGATCGATCAACGCATCGCCAGCCTTGAAAAACATCTGCAATCGGAAAATCCCGTTCTGCTACAGGTGGTGCAAAGTTTCCGAAACCTCGACCACGTAGCTTACCGCATGGGACTGCTGGAAAGAAACGAATCTTACGCAACCCGGGTCCCATGGTGGCCGATGGTGTCGATCCTCGGGACCTTTTCCTCCGGGAAATCGACGTTCATCAACAGCTATCTCGGTCAGAAGATCCAGCGAACCGGCAATCAGGCAGTGGACGACAAATTCACCGTCATCTGCTTCAGCAAGGAAGAAAAAATAAGGACCCTGCCCGGACTCGCCCTGGATGCCGATCCCCGGTTTCCCTTCTACCAGATCAGCCACGAAATCGAAAAGGTCTGCCAGGGTGAAGGACAAAGGATCGATTCCTATCTTCAGTTGAAGACCTGCCTCACCGAGAAACTTCGCGGCAAGATTCTGATCGACTCCCCCGGTTTCGACGCCGATGCCCAACGCACCGCGACCCTGCGCATCACCAACCACATGATCGATCTGTCGGACCTGGTCCTGGTCTTCTTCGACGCCCGGCATCCCGAACCCGGAGCCATGAAGGACACCCTCGACCATCTGGTCAAGGAAACCATCAACCGGGCCGACGCCAACAAATTTCTCTTCGTGCTCAACCAGATCGACTGCACCGCCCAGGAGGACAACCTGGAGGATGTCGTCGCCTCCTGGCTCCGGGCGCTCGCCCAATGCGGCCTGACCGCCGGACGCTTCTACCAGATCTACAACCGCGATGCCGCGCGCGGATTCCCCAACGATGAACTGCGCAACCGCTTCGAGGCCAAGTGTCTGGAAGATCTTTCGGAAATCGAGGAACGGATGCACCGCGTCGAGGTGGAACGGGCCTACCGGATCATCGGCGTCCTGGAATATACCGCCCGCTCCATCGGCGCCGAGGTCGTCCCCCGGTTGGGCCTTCTTCTCACCCGGTGGCGGCGGCGGGTATTGATTCAGGATGCGTCGATCCTCCTGGCGCTCGTGGCGGGGGCCGGTCTTCTCGAATCGCACCTTGATCTCCCCGTAGTCTCCCTGATCGAAAGGGGCCTGTGGTTCTGGGGCGAATGGTGGCAAAGCCTCCTGATCGACCTGGCGGCGGCAGCGCTGGGAACCGCCTGGTTGTGGCTGCATTTCGCGGTGCGCCGTTTCAACGCCCGATCGATCCTCGCGCAACTTTCGCGTCAGGTGGAACATCCAGACCTCCTGGATCACCTTTCCCGCGGATTTGCCTTCAACACCCGTCCATGGCGTTCCCTGTTTTCAACCCGGCCCGCCGGATGGGGCGGCAACATCAAACGAAAACTTCAGGATGTCCTCAAGGAGACCGACCGGTATGTTCAAAACCTCAACGATCGGTTCGCCGATCCCTCGGGCCGCAAGGATCCACCCGCCATCCAGACGCCACAGGACGCGGGTTGACCGGGAATGAAACGACGGGTCGGGAAATGAAGGCACTGCTCGAACGGCTACCACTGACCGTCAAGGCCGTTCTGGCCACGCTTCTGGTCGGCATTTCGGTATGGCATGTCCTGGACGAATGGCAGTCGCGTCATATCCGCGGATTGTTCCATCACCGCCTCAAGGAAATGGTGGAAGCGCAGGCGGGATACAACCGCATCCGCTTCGATCACCATATCAAAGCCCACTCCCGACTGGTCCGGTTGCTGGCCGGTCAACGGGCATTGATCGATCATTTTTCCCTCCCCGCCAACAGCCCCCCCCAGCCACCGGTCATCCATGCCACCACCCCGCAATGGCTCCCCACGGCAAGCGTTCTGCGCGGATTCGTCCCCTTGCGGCATATTCTGGTCTTTGGTCCCGACAACACCCTGAGGGAACGCTATAGCAACCACCCCGACCCCCTCCCTTCGAGTCTGGCCAATCCGACACCCACCCTGCTGCAACTGAGCCTGCACCAGGATTACCTGACCCGGGTGGAGACCCATCCGTTTCTCCTCTCCTCCGAAAACCTCGTCGATTCCCAGGGACACCCACTGGGAACCCTGCTCCTGGCCACCCCCCTCGATGAACACTTCCTGACCGGGATGTCCCTCCCTCTGTCGGACTTCAACGGACTGGTAGCCATTCTCGAAGGAGGACGGTCGCAAATCATCGCCAGCAATCATCCGCAACGGGTCCCCCCAGGGACGACGATCGCCGATCTGGGAAGCACCTTTTTCATTGCCGGACAATCCTATTTCGACTATGGGTCCTCCGATCTGTTCGTGCAACTGGTCACCCTGGTCTCTTCCGAGGAATTCGAATCCCTGGGGACCTCCATTCTTGTCGCGGAGCGCTCCCAAAGGCTGGTCACGGGCTTGTCGCTGATTTTCGCCGAACTGTTCATCCTGCTGTGGATCACCGGCAAGATCAGTCAGGTAACCCGGGAAATCACCCTGTTTTCGCAAGATATTCTTGGGAGGAATCCGGCGGGGGAGACCGCCGGTGACGAACTGGTCACCCTGCGGGACCGTTTCCAGGGGCTGTCCCGGGAAATCGTGGCGACCCGCGATGCCCTCAAGGCCAAACTTGAAGAGAAAAAACGGGCAGAGATGGAAATCCGCAAGCTGTCGCAGGCGGTGGAACAAAGCCCCGCGCCCGTCCTGATCACCGACGCTCAGGACGTGGTCATCTATACCAACCCCAGTTTCACCAGGCTCACCGGATACACGCCCGAAGAAATCCTCGGAAGAAAATCGGACATGCTCCAATCGGTCGATACCCCGATCGAGGTGTTCGAAGACCTGTGGAACACCGTCCGCGCCGGGAAGGTATGGCGTGGCGAATTCCACAATCGGCGCAAGGACGGCTCGACCTATTGGGAACTCAACACCATCTCGCCAATCCAGGTCCCCGGCGAGGAAACAACCCATTATCTGGCGATCAAGGAGGATATTTCCCTGCGCCTGGAAATGGAACGGACCCTGCAACAGGCGCGGGAGGCGGCGGAAACGGCCAATCGACTCAAGGACAACTTCCTGACCAATATTTCCCATGAACTGAAAACCCCCCTCAACACCATCACCGGCTGCACCGACCTGTTGTTGGGCAGCGCCTTCGGGCCAATCAATGAAAACCAGAGAAAATATCTCCAGGATCTGCGGCGCGCTTCCGACCGGCTTGCGGTATTGATCGACAACCTGCTGGAACTGTCGCGTATCACCACCGATCAGTTCATTCTCGAAAACCGCGTCTACAATATTCATCGCCTGGTCGCCGGCGTCGCGGAAGAAATGAGCCCCGAGGCTCGGGAAAAGGGACTGGCCCTCTCCACCCATCTGGCCCCCGAGGTCCCCAGGCGCCTCGTCGGGGATCCGGAACGTCTCCGGCAAGCGCTGTTGCACGTCGTCCGCAACGCGGTCAAGTTCACCCGACGGGGGTCGGTCGATCTGGACGTTTCCTGTACCGCCCCGAGTCCAAGACCGGGACATCTGCTGTTTACCATCACCGACACCGGGATCGGCATTCCCGACACCCTCCACGGGGCCATTTTCGATCCGTTCACCCAGGTCGATCCAACCCCATCCCGCCGTTATGAAGGGACAGGCCTGGGTCTGGCGATCGCCAGGCAGATCGTCGAAATCATGGGCGGAGAAATCCGGGTCAAGAGCCAACTGCATCACGGAAGCACATTTTTCATTACCCTGCCCTGCCAGAAACCCGACATCGCGCTCCCCGAACTGGGCGAACAGCAACCCTGGATCCTGGTTTCGGGACGCAATTCCATGAACCGTCGCATCTTCATGAAACTGTTCCACTCCATGGGGTTCAAGACCCGGGAGGCGGATCATTTTTCCCAGGTCGGCCCAAACACCTTCGAGACGGATTCGGGCCCCTTCATTCTGATCTGCCTCGATTGTTCCCACGCCCCCGGCAAGGCGATCGATGAAATCCGCCGCATCCGGGAAACATCGGACTGGAATACCCTTCCAATCCTTCTGTATACTTCGAGCAAAGAGGAGGCCAGGGAGAAACACTGTTCGGCGCCCGGCGTGCATCCGATTACCAAACCTATAAAAAGGCAGCAATTGTATGATACGGTGGAACGGGTAATGACCGAGTTCGGCCTGGAAATGCCGGTGATCGCCAAAACGGGAACGGCCACCGTCATCGCCACGGCCTCACGGGAAGAAAATCCGCCAGGACACGAGGAAAGCGACGATTCTTCAACGTAATGGCCCGCCATCATCACCATCAACCCCTCCCCCGCGAGGGAATTCGAGGAGCGATTCATGCACGGAAATCGAATTTCCATCCTTTTTCTACTGGCATGCATTCTCACCTTCAACCCGATCCGGACCGCCCAGGCGATCGGATGGATCGGAATGACCATCGAACCGCCACGAGGGGTCCAGGTGGGCGAGATCATCAAAAACGGCCCGGCGGACAAGGCGGGACTGACCCGCGGCGACATCATCCGCAAGATCGACGGCCAGGAAATCGTCACCATGGATCAATTCATTCATACCATCCGTGGCCGCACCCCCGGAACCACCCTGACCCTGGGACTGCTGCGCAATGGTCAGGAAATGGAAATCAAGGCAACCCTCGAAGATGGCTACGAACACCTGTCGGTTGCCCAGACCCCCATCAATCGCCTGCGTCCCGATCTGGGGGATCCGGGCGCTCTTGCCTCCCAGGGGCGCGATTTTGCCAACCCGCCCGGAACCGACTGGAATGGCGGATTTCCCCGTTTTCCCTGGGAGGGTTCCATGGAACCCGCGTTACCGACCACCTGGCTGGGGGTCGCCCCAACCATGGCCCAGGGTGGCGTCGGCATTCAGGCTGTCGCTCCGGGCGGCCCGGGCGAAGCGGCGGGACTCAAGCCGGGAGACATCATCGTTTCGATCAACGGCCAGGCGCTCGCCACACCGCAGGCGCTGGTCCGGCTGCTGGGAACTCTGAGGCCCGGAGATGTGGTCGAAATCAACTTCAACCGCAACGGGCAGGGACAGACGGTCCAGGCCAAACTGGCGGCCCCTCCCGCCACCCCCCCCGCGAACCCGGCCCACGCTTCCCCCGCAAAGCCCTGAAGCCCCCCTCGGGAATTTCGTACAGGTCCAGGGGGAACCTCCCCCTGGCGGGAAGGGGGCACTGCCAAAGCACGGGCCAAAGGTAACGCCCAGGTGCGCTCCAGGGAAAAATCCCCTTGAGGCCGTCACGTAAACCGCCGAAACAGTGCGTCATGCATCGCTTTTCCCCAGAATCCAGGCACCGACGCCCGGATCCATGTCTCAATCCTTTCGCCTCGCCGGGACAATGCCCATGGAGTCTCCCGATTCATGATTCATATCAAGACCGAAGCCGAAATCGCCGCCATGCGCCAGACCTGCCGCCTGGCGGCGGAAACCCTCCGGATGATCGAACCCCATGTGGTGGCAGGCATGACCACTCAAGAACTCAACGACATCTGCCATGCCTTCATCATCGAGCACGGAGCCATTCCTTCCCCCTTGAACTATCGCGGCTTTCCCAAATCGATCTGCACCTCGGTCAATCAGCAGGTCTGTCATGGCATACCCGGAAAAAGGGTGCTCAAATCGGGAGACATCATCAACATCGACATCACCACCTGCCTCAACGGTTTCCATGGCGACACCAGCAAAACCTTCCATGTGGACAAACCGACCCCCAAGGGATTGAAAATCTGCCAGGTCGCCAAATCCTGTCTGGATTCGGGCATTCGCGCCGTCGTTCCCGGAGCACGGTTGGGGGACATCGGTTGGGCGGTGGAACAGATGGCCCTTGCCAATCATTGCACGGTCGTTCGCGAATATTGTGGCCATGGCATCGGACGCAATTTTCATGAAGAACCGGCGGTTCTCCATTATGGCAAGTCGAACACCGGCACCCCCCTCAAGCCGGGAATGATCTTCACGATCGAACCGATGATCAATCTGGGAAAGCCTGAAATACGCCATCTTCCCGATGGATGGACGGTGGTGACCCGTGACCATTCCCTGTCGGCCCAATTCGAACACACGATTCTTGTCACCGATACCGGATTCGAGGTTCTGACCTCCCTGGATGGGGAATATCCGTGAAAATCATTGATAACTGCCCAGGTACCTCCCCGGTTTGGAATTATTGAATTCACTCTTGCCCGCACTTCAAATGGAGCCAACATTCATGCCGGGATCATCATCGCCGCAAGGGGGATATCGATCAGGCTTTGTCACCATCGCCGGACGTCCCAATACCGGGAAATCGACCTTTCTCAATCGCATTCTGGGGCACAAGGTCGCCATCGTCACCCACAAGCCGCAGACCACCCGAACCCGTATTCTTGGCGTTCTGCATCAACCCCTGGGACAGATCGTGTTTCTGGATACCCCGGGCATTCATTCTCCAGGTCCCTCGCGGTTGCACCGGGCCATGGTTCGGACAGCCCGCGATGCCTGCCGCGAAGTCGATCTGATTCTCTATTTCGTCGATTTGCCCAGGGGATTGACCGGGGAAGACATGGATATCCTGAACTCCCTTCCCGTAGGCCGGACACCCGTTTTTCTGGTGCTCAACAAGATGGACCGGATCGCATACCAGGAACTGTTGCCGATTCTGGCCCGGCTGGAGGCACATTCTCAACGGTTTACCCGGATTCTTCCTGTTTCAGCCCTGAACAATGAAAACCTTGATCGACTGCCGGGGTGGATTCTTGAATCGCTCCCCCCGGGTCCCCCTTATTTTCCCGAGGGGCAGATCAGCGACCAGCCGGAAACCTTCATCATTGCCGAGGTCATCAGGGAAAAACTGTTTCTTTCCCTGCACCAGGAATTGCCCTACGTCCTCGGAGTCAAGGTGGAAACCTTTGCCGAACGGGCGGATGCACGGGGGCTTTGGGATGTCGCGGCGGTGATCATGGTGGAACGGGAATCGCACAAGGGAATCGTCATCGGCAAAAAGGGCAGCGTCTTGAAGCGGGTCGGAACCCAGGCCCGGACCGAATTGGAAAGATTGTTGGACCTGCGCATGAATTTAAACCTGTGGGTTCAGGTCAAGGATCACTGGCGGGAGAACGAATCGTTGCTGCGTGCCATGGGTTATCCCGAACATCTGGAAACGGGAGATTGATGATTATCGAGCCTGGGCATGCGCATCACCGACCAGGGACTGGTCCTGCAACGAATCGCCTTTCGCGAGTCCTCTCTGGTACTCAAGATTCTGACCCGGACCCACGGCAAACACACCTTCATGGCCCGAGGCGTCCGCAGCGACCACCGCGATGGACGCCGAGGGGCACTTGCCGGTTTTCATACCCTTGAGGTCGAAGGAAGCGCCCGCGGCACCACGGCCATGCTCACCCTGAGACGGGCGGAGATCACCACGGCCCGACACCATCTGCCCCATCGAGCCCCGGCCCTGGGGGCCGCCCAGATCCTTCAGGAAACCATCATCCGCCTGATTCCGGAGGCCGACCCCTGTAGCGACATTTTCGATCTGGCGGTTTCATGTCTGGACCTTTTGAATGCCGGCGGCCCCCCACTCCTCACGCTTTCCCACGGTCTGGGAAGGATGATTCATCTGCTGGGCCATGGCTGGCGACTCGATGGTTGCGCCGGGTGCGGCGACCTTGAGAATGTGGCGTTTTTCTCGGTGAAAAGGCAACAAATGGTCTGCCGTCGCTGCGGCGCCCCGTATGCGGACCGTCTGCTCCCCCTCACAGCCCCGGTCCTGAGGGCGATGAACCGCCTCGACTGGCCTCCCGCCTACGAAACGATGTCGCTGGAAGAAGCGGAATGGTTCTACCGGATTGTCGTCAACTGTCTGGCCCGCATCACGGGTGGACCTCTGTTGACCGATGGCCCCTTTCGAGCGATGATGGAATCGAAACGAAGATTGAAAGAACAAAAAGGTCCGGAAGCGTGTCCTTGAGGATTGCGACCGTTACGGTTCACCCACGGGATCTTCCATCCGGCAACTTATTTTCATCCAAGGCGCAAACCGATGATCGACAAGGAACTCCTGGAAATACTCGTGTGTCCCCAATGCAAGGGAGAGCTGGTATTGCTTTCGAAGAAGGATGAACTGGCATGCCGCTCCGATCACCTGGCCTATCCCATCCGCAACGGTATCCCCGTCATGCTCATCGACGAGGCCCGACGAATGGAGGAGGATGAGCCGATTCAAGGATCCTGAAACCGGACACCACCGCAACCACCAGGCCCGAGAACTGGCAGTGGTGTCATAATGATGATTTTCTTTCCGGCATGGTAGGTGAAACAGAGGATTGTCCATGACGACAACGACGTTTGACACCTTGGAATTTGCCGAAAAATTGAAAGCCGCCGGTTTTACCGATGAACAGGCAAGGGCGCAGGCGCGCGCACTTTCGAAGGCCATGGAATCCAAAGGGTTGGCAACCAAGGTTGATTTGAAGGATCTTGAATACCGGCTCACCATCACACTTGGGAGACTCATGATTGCGGGATTCGGTGCATTGGCAACCATCATCAAAATGCATTGATCGTCCAACAGCAGCCCACCGTGCGGCGACCCTGGAGGATGTTCTGGCCAGATACCGATGATCCGTTTCCTCATCGCCTTCCGGTGTCACATCAGCCCTTTTTCTCCATCTTTCCCGGTTCGACGCACCGCGGCATCCGCAGTTGGAACAGCGCCCCTTCCTGGGGGGGGCAACCGCAAGAAATGGAACCACCCAGGGTCTGGGTGACCAGATTGTAGACGATGTGCATTCCCAAACCACTCCCGCCGTGGTCCCGTCGGGTGGTATAGAAGGGTTCGAAAATACGCCGACACGTCTCCTCGGACATGCCCTGACCATTGTCCCGATAGGTGAGATGCACCCACTCTGCTTCCGTGACCACGGTCATGGAAATCGTCCCATCGTCACCAGGCTTGAAGCCGTGAATGCGGGAGTTGCCTACCAGATTGATCACGATTTGGGAAAGTGCCCCCGGATAGCTGGTCATTTCCAGATCTTCCGGGCAATGAACATTGACCGAAATCCGGGTCTGGCGAAGATCATGTTGCAGGGTCAAGATTGCCGATTCGATGTATTCTCGCACCTTGAAGGTGCGAAGCTGCTCGCTGGACTGATCCACCGCCACGGCCTTGAAACTGCGTACCAGATCCGCGGCCCGTTCCAGATTGCCGCGAATCAGACTGGCCAGTCTCCGGTTCGAGGCGATGAAGGCGTCGAGATCCTCCTCGGAGATGCCATCCCCTCGGACCATGCGTTCAAAAGCCAGGGTGCGCTCTTCCAACTCGGAAGCGGCGGTGACCCCGATGCCTACCGGAGTGTTGATTTCATGGGCCACGCCCGCCACCATGGTGCCCAATCCAGCCATTTTTTCCGACTGGATCAGTTCGGAATAAAGACGCTTCTCCTCGGTGATGTTGGCAATCAGCCCGACAAAGGAAGGGGTTCCCTTCATCACCATGCGATTGAGGGCGATACGGATCGGAAAAAGAGTGCCATCCCGGCGCATCGCTTCGGCCTCGAAAGGCAGCCCCTCCAGCAGGGGGTTGTTCACTTTTTCCTGGATCTGTCCAATCTCGGTTCGATAAATCTCTCTGTGTTCGAGCGGCACCAGATCCTCTACCGGGTGGCCGAGGATTTCTTCCCTGGTGTAGCCGAAGAGTTGTTCTGAGGCGACGTTAAATTCCAGGATCACCCCGGCATCGTCGGCGACGACGATGCCGAAGGGTGATTTTTCGATGATGGTGCGTTTTTGTTCCTCGCTGAGGCGAAGGGAGTGTTCGGCCTGGTATCGTTCCTGTCGGTCGCGATGTCCCTCGATGATTCGGGCGCAGGTGGCACGCAGAGGCTCCAACGCAGTGATGACCCCTGCATCATAGCCGTTGGGCCGGTCCGCCAGGCCGATGATGCCCACGACTTTCTCTCCCCGCATGACGGGCAATCCCAGAAAGGCATTCAGCGAAGGCTGTCCTTCCGGGAGACCGCAATCCTGGGGATCGTTGATCGGGGTATTGACGATGACGGGCTTGCCTGTCCAGTAGGGTTTGGCATAGGGACCCTGAATATGCTCGAAGCTCAGTGCCCCAGCCTGATGCAGGACGTGGTAGCGCTGTCGCGTCGTCTCGTCCCTGGCGATGTTGGCAGTGGCCAGTAAGTGCAGGAAGACCTCTCCCCGCTCGTCATGCCGCACCTCGTTCATGAAGCCGATGGAACTGCCGGTCAGACGCAGCAGGTCGAGCAGCATTGCCTCGAAGATTTGTCGGGAATCGGTCCCTTCGATAAAACGGGATTGCATCCGGTTGACGCAATCGACCTGCAACTGAAGGCGGTCGCGGGCTTCGCGAAGGGCCTCGGTCAGTTCTTGATGTTCGGTGACATCCAGGCACATGCCGATGGCCCGCGTCACCTCGCCGGAACTTTCGGCAAAAAAGTCGGCCATGACCTCGACATGGCGCCAGCGTCCCTCTTCGCCCTGGATCCGGTAACGATGCCAAAGACGTCCGGATTGGGTGACGGCCCCGGTCATGACGCGAATCGCTTCCTCCCGGTCCCCGGGATGGATTCGTTGCCACCAATGTTGCAACGTACCGTCAAAGCTGCCGGGAGTCAGACCGAAGATGGCCTGCATGGTTTCGTCCCACTGGACCCTGCCGCTTTGGCAATCCCATTCCCAGGTTCCGGCCTTTCCGGCCTCCATGGCCAGTTTCAGGCGGGTCTGGTTCTCCCGAAGGACGACGTAGGCGTGTTCCAGCTTCTTCAGGGTCGCCTCCAGGCTGGGCAGGGCCAGGATTTTTGGAATTTTCGGAAAGAGGACCACCGCCGTCAGAATGGAAACGATGGCGGTGATCAGCTTGACCACGCCGGCCTCCCAGTAGAAAGGTTTCCAGACGGTCAGGGCATTCATGAAGTGGGTCGTGCCGCAAGCCAGGATGAAGGCGGCGAAGAGGAAAAGAATCATCCCGAAGGAATTATCCCGCCGTCGCGCCAGAAAATAACCGATCACCGCCGGAATCAGGAAATAGGCCAATCCGATGGCCAGATCCGAAAGGACGTGCAACCACAGGAGGGACGGATCCCACAACAGACAATATCCATGAGGCATCAGGCTGGAAAAATCGACGATGGACGAGGAAAAAGCGGGCATGATCCTACCTTTTGGAAAGGGCGAAGGGATGTCCCAATGGTTATGGAGTCTATCGATATTCAAAAATGGTAACCCATCATGCGCTTCTCTTTTCCGATGTTCCCAACAGTTCACAAAGGCCCCCCGCCTGGTCTCGTCGGCACGGGAGATCGAAAAGGGAACCGGAGTGGAACTGTAAGCCGGGTTCTGTTCCCGTTCACCGTTCCAGGGTGAATGGGTGGTGGCCATTCCTCTGGGATGACCGTCTCCGGTCACCTCAAGCAACCTACCCGGGGACTGGACGGGCCATCCATCATGTCCCCCTATTTGGTCTTGCTCCGGACGGGGTTTACCATGCCGTTCCCGTTACCGGGAAACGCGGTGCGCTCTTACCGCACCCTTTCACCCTTGCCGGTGGATCCATGGATCCCGACCGGCGGTCTGCTCTCTGTGGCACTTTCCCTGGGGTCACCCCCGCCGGGGGTTACCCGGCGTCCTGCCCTGTGGAGCCCGGACTTTCCTCCAGCCGCAACCAGCCGGCCAGCGACCACCCGTTCCACTCCGGCATGCGCCGCCATGCACACGGCACGGAGACGACATTGCGTTCAAGACTTGGTTATAGGGGCGATCCGCCCTCATTGCCAGTCTCTTTCGGGTCGTCTCCCTTTTTTCGCCCCGGATCGATCAATGAAAAGGCCCCGCGCCCAGACGGGTCACCGCGGGTCCCAGCGCCGCAAGCTCCGGAAAAGCGGACTGGCTGGGACCCATCAACGGTGGAAGGAAATCTGAACGAACATCGTTCTTCTCATCCACGCGCTTTCCGGTGTCACGGATTTATTTTCTTTTCCCACGTTCCTCTATCGCAATGAAACTTTCTTCGGTATGCCCTTTTGAATATTTCAATCTTGTATAATACTCTGATTCTGATACTTTATATTGATCATGGAACATTATGATTATATCGTCCCTATCGACGGAAACTCTTCCAGGAATCTTATGACAATATCTCAATAGATCAGTCACATAAGGATAATCGCGATTTCTTGGATCGACGATCATGTATCCTGAACATTGCCCGTAATTCTTTACCTCAAGGACATGAACCAATGGAAAGTTAATCCCAAGGTTTCCAGAAAGGAAATCGAGGTCATGAGATTCTACATACTTTATCTTTTTTCCATTCAATTCAATGGCAAAGAAACCATATCCGGTCTGGACAATTTTAAGTGTGTTTTTTCCGTCATGCTTTGACGCAATCACTTTCCTGAATTCATTTATTCTCAATTTTACCACCCGTTCCGTCAGACGTCCCCTGACATATCGGAACTGCTCAAATTCACGCGCCTGCCAGGTCGGAAACATCATGACTATTTCTTCGCCATGACGAAAGATCACTGGCAAATAACAGTTTCCTATTCTTTTTGATATTTGTGGATTATAATGATCATTCATGTCGATAAAAATATATTCTCCTTCGCAATTATTTCCACCATTATTTATTCTAACCAAATAAACATGCGACACGCTTTCCTCCGAATCCAACTCCTCGAAGGCAACAATTGGGTCATCTATTCTAAGAATATTCTTTCCATTGATACGTATTATATTATATCTGGCACGATCATCTTCAGTAATTCGAAAAATCTGAATAATGTATAATTTAGTTATTATTTCTTGATAAACCATTGAATCATACGGCGATCCCTCCTTTCCATACGCCATGCCGCGGAAGAATAGATATGCAAATAATATTATAATAATAAATATGTCAATTGAACGTCTTTTGAATATGGCCATTAGAATATTTGACATTCAGTGATGGAGGAAAATTGAATGTAAATTGGATCATCAGATCATCTCCATCCACCGTGATATGATCCGGGAATTTGGCGCAAGTATCAAACAAATCGGTCACAATCGGATGATCACGTTTCCTCAAGTCAATAATAAGATAATCCTGGCAGGATTCTTGACCAGACTCCTGGACAAAATACACTCCAGGCACCAGAGGATTAATTTCTCCTTTAAAGAATGATAAATTATAAGCATTAATATATTTTATAATTACACCATTCACTTCAATTAAAAAATGATGATAAGATGTCTGAATTATTGCCACGGCGTATTCATCTTCTCTCATCGTTTCAATGACTTTCCTGAATTCATCCTTCCCATGCCTCACCTTTTTTTTTGTCAACTGTCCCCTGGAGTATCTGTATTGCACGAACTCATTTTCCCTCCAGGTCGGAAACATCATGACAATCTCATCGCCCTGACGGAACACCCGCGGCAGATAACAATTTCCAAAGGTTTTCGAGAAAAATGGATTCTTGAAATCATTCAGGTCCACAATGAAAAATTTTCCTTCACATCCCTCCTTCCTCAGGGGCGTGTGCATCATGTACACATGCGGAATCGTTGCACCTGGATCCAGTTCAAAAAACGAAACGAATGGTTCATCGATCAAATGAAGATCTTTCCCATTGATTCGAATCATGTTATATGCGTTCTCTCCTTCCGGTGTCACTTGAACAATCTCAATAGCATATGCCTCTTCGGCAACTTCTGCCACGATGACCTCATTTCCTAACGGTTTGTAAAAACTCTCGGAACATCCAGGATATGCAAATATCACGGTGATTATCACCAACAACAGAGAATACTTCATGGCGGCATTCCACTATTTCTCGTCGCGAATTCGAATCGTCTCCCTTTTTTCGCCCCGGATCGATCAATGAAAAGGCCCCGCGCTCAGACGGGTCACCGCGGGTCCCAGCGCCGCAAGCTCCGGAAGAAACGGAATCGCCAGGAAGATCGCCAGATAGACCGCCACGGTGGAAAGAATGCCAGGACCACGAAATTTCAAAGCCCGGCCCAGCAGGGATGGCCCAAACCCGCCCAGGCGAAACACCTTCAAACCAGTCAACTCGTCAACGGTCAGATGGACCATGTATCCCGTCCAGAAAAAGCCACCCCCCAACCATGACAAATGATCCGGCCATCCCAACAGATCATGAAGGAACAAAACCGTCATGATCCCCCCCAGAATCGCCGCCGGGATGGAATGAACGATGCCACGATGCACCGTCAAACGGGTCACGAACCCCAGGACCACCCATTTGAAAAACAAATAACACCCGAACCAAAGCGCGATGAGTTCCACCACACCCTGCCCCTGCCGCCAGTGGAACATCGCCAGAAACGAAACCACCACCGCCATCACCGTCGTCGCCGTGGCCAGAACGATGGAATGGTCGGCGTCGAGGTCCGGAACGACCCCTCCGAACGAGGTCAGAAAAAAAGCCGCCAAAACCCCATGCGGCTCCAGCATCCCCGATTGAAGCATCGCCGTTCCCAGACAGCCGCCGGTGATCGCCGCGGCCAAGAAATGAACCTTGAATCCCGCCATGCCGGTCTCCCGATCAAAGGCCCGATTCCTGAATCTTCCGGACCGTGTAGCGATGAATGCCGGGATGATGGCGCCAACAATCCCCAGGAAGTCCCGCCTTTTGACACAAATGAGTCAGAAAGGTCACGGGATCGGGCAACTGTTCCCAAACCTGGGGCAGGAAGGTCGCCCTCCGCCCCGCCTGCGACAGAATGACCCCATGCACCCCCGGTTGCAATTGGCGCAACAGATCCTCCGTCCCCACGTAATCAAGCGCCACCGGCGGCGTCAACAGCGAAACCTCCACCGACACCTCGTCGAGTTCCGCACGCGCCAGGGGACGGAAACGGGTATCGCGCAACGCCGCCGCCACCGCATTGTCCAACAGATCATCCAACAGACCCCGATGGGCTTCGAGCGAACCGATGCACCCGCGCAAACGCCCCTTGCGTGTCAAGGTCACGAAACAGGCGCCACGCTCCCCCAGCGCCGCATGGGTCTGGATCCATGCCTCACGGTCCACCACCCCCGGCTTCCCGTCCAACACCCCTTCCAGATGCCGCCGCGCCAGCCGGGGAAGATCGTCCGGAAACGTGGCGCTTCCCTCTGCCACATCCGCCTCCATATTCCCTGTTTCTTCATTATGACCGATGATCGCATTCCCCTTTGAATAAAACGCATAACTGGCATAACCGACAACCCGGCTCCTGTCGCCCGCGGTATCTCCCGAATTACGGTAGTCCAACAACCGTGCCTGCCACCTCTGCCGGCGTCCCAACTCCAGGAGCGCCGTCATCCCGGTGACACCACACGCCAGACATCCCGCCATCAACCTGGGACTTCCCGACAAGACCGCTTCATGGCTGCGGGCATCGAGGCGGACCGCCTCCTCATAGGGATAATAATGCGACAGATCCGAAGAGACGATCAGCAGGTCGCGCACCGTCCACACCCGGGAAAGAAGGTCGGCCAAATGACCGCCGCTGATGTCGCCAATAATGATGGGCACCAATAGAAAATGAACCAGGGTTTCCTGAAGGAACGGCAGATGAACCTCCAGGGCGTGTTCCCTGATGTGGGATGCTGGATCGGTGCTGACATCGGGAAACCCCGCCAGACGTTCGACCGTTTCCCCATCGACCGGAACCGTCCCCAGAGGGGTTCCATAGGCGTGATAATTGCCCACCGAAATCCCCTCCAGCGCCACCCGGTGACTCGGGGCAAGAACAAACACCCTCCGGGGGGTCCCCGCGACGGCAGGACGAAGATGTCGGTATCCATGCGCCGCCGTCGGACCCGAATACACATAACCGGCATGCGGCACGATCAGGGCCAAAGGCTCGTCGCCGGACGGGGGGGCGACCTGATCGAGCAATGATCGGATCATCGCCCGCAACGACCTGGGATCCCTCGGATAGAACGTCCCGGCGACCGCCGGTTCCCTGATACGGTGTTTCATGATGCATGCTCCTTTCCCGCCAATGACGCCATCCCGCCACTTCAATCCGAACACAATGTTTTTCCGGGCATGGCTTCCCACGTCAATCGCTTGCAAACATTGTGCAATTGGTTCATCCTTTGCGAAAATGTTCTGTTGCGCTGGCGCGAAACGCTCTTGAGGTTCAAGATAATGAAAATATCCGGGAATTGCATTCCAAGACCCCATCGGGGGGATGAAAAATCAAAATCAACACCCTGGGGGCAATCCCCCAGACCCCTTTTTTCTTTCACTATTTTTTTTCTCCGATTTCTGATCCTGTTCCTGCTGGTTGATCCAGTCCTGGCCGGGCACGGAATCAGCCTCGATGGCAATCTGAAGTATCCAGCCGGGTTTTCCGGATTTGATTATACCTCCCCGCGCGCGGTTGTCGGCGGCGAACTGACATTGCATGAAGTCGGCGGCTTCGACAAGATGAACCCCTTCACCCTCAAGGGAACGGCACCATCCCACCTGGGATCCCTCCTTTTTGAGTCGCTCATGGTTCAATCCAAAGATGAACCCTTCGCCCAATACGGACTCCTGCTTCAGGACATCGAGGTCGCTCCGGATCAATTATCGGTACGGGGATCCCTTCATCCCGAGGCCCGTTTTTCCAATGGCCAGAAAATCACCGCCGACGATGTGCAGTTTTCCCTGAAACTCTTGAAATCCGACAAGGCCCATCCGCTCTATGCCAGCTATTTCAAGGATCTGACCGAGGTCGAGACCGTCTCTCCCGGGGAGGTCCGTTTTCATTTTGCCCGTCTCAACCGCGAACTGCCGCTGATTCTCGGCGAACTGCCCATACTCAGCAAAGAATATTTCCAAACCCATCCCTTCGATGACAACACGATGGAAGTTCCCCTGGGATCGGGTCCCTATCTTGTCGAAAAATTTGACGCGGGCAAAACAATCACCTTCAAGAGAAACCCCGATTATTGGGGCTGGAAGGTACCGGTCAATCGTGGAATGTACAATTTTGAACGGATCACGGTAAAATATTTCAAGGATCCGGTCGTCGCCCTCGAAGGATTCAAGGCGGGAGAATTTGATTTCATCTTCGAAAACAACTCCAAGCAATGGGCCCGGGACTACCAGGGGACCCGGTTCGACCGCGGCGAAATCATCAAGGAAACCCTCCCCCACCAAAACGGAACGGGAATGCAGGGATTTGTCTTCAACCTGCGCCGCCCGATCTTCCAGGACATCCGAGTGCGGCAGGCCATGGTTCTGGCCTTCGATTTCGAATGGAGCAACAAGAATCTGTTCCACGGACAATACGTTCGTTCCAACAGCTATTTTTCCAACTCGGAACTGGCCGCCCAAGGCAAACCTTCCCCCGAGGAACGGGAACTTCTCGAACCATTGAAAAACCTTATCGAACCGTCGGTCCTTGGCGAAGCGCCAACACCACCCACGACCACCGGACCCGAGGGAATACGCGGCAACCTGCGTCAGGCAGTCGCCCTCCTTTCCCAGGCGGGATGGAAACTGGGAAAAGACCGCATTCTGGTCAACCCCCAGGGGCAACGTTTCGAAGTGGAAATGCTCCTGAGTTCCACCGCGTTCGAGCGCGTCATGGCCCCCTATGCCGCCAACCTGGAAAAACTCGGCATCCGCCTGAACTATCGCACCGTCGATGCCACCCTGTACCAACGCCGCACCGACCATTTCGATTTCGACATGGTCGTCGGAGTCTTCGGTCAATCGCAATCCCCCGGCAACGAACAACGCGACATGTGGCACTCCCAAAGCGCCGATGTTCCGGGAAGCCGCAACATCATGGGATTGAAAAATCCCGCGGTCGATGCCCTCGTGGAGAAAATCATCTATGCCACGGATCGCAAAGCCCTGGTCACCGCCTGCCACGCCCTGGACCGGGTTTTGCTTGCCGGCCATTATCTGGTCCCCAACTGGCATTTGAACTACCACCGCATCGCCTACTGGGATCGTTTCGCCCGCCCGGAACATCCGCCACTCTACTACACCCCCGGAGGATGGCTCATGTCCTGGTGGCTCAAACAGAAATAAAGAGTGCCTGTCGATGGCCAGCTACATCCTCCGCCGCCTGCTTCTGATGATACCGACCCTGTTCGGAGTCATGGCCGTCACCTTCCTGGTGATCCAGTTCGTTCCGGGAGGACCGGTCGAACGGATGGTCTCGCTCCTCGAAAAAGGACACTCGGCCTCGGGAGGCGAGGTCGCCAGCGGTTCCCACGGCGCCACGGGAAACTATCGCGGCGGCGCCGGTCTCGACCCCGGACAAATCGAACACCTGCGCCGACTCTACGGCTTCGATCGCCCACCCGTCGAACGGTTCGTGTCGATGATGTGGAACTACCTCCGTTTCGATTTTGGTGAATCCTACTATCATCACCGCTCGGTCGTCGATCTTGTCCTGGAAAAATTACCGGTCTCCATCTCCCTGGGAGTGTGGACCTTCCTCCTGACCTACCTCATCAGCGTCCCCCTGGGAATCCGCAAGGCCATCCACCATCGAAGCCGCTTCGACTCCTGGACCTCGACCCTCATTTTGACAGGATATTCCATTCCCGGATTCGTCCTCGGAATCCTGTTGATCGTCCTCTTTGGCGGTGGCAGCTTCTGGAACCTGTTCCCCATGCGCGGACTGGTCTCGGACCATTGGCAGGAATTGTCCCTGACAGGAAAAGTCCTCGATTATCTGTGGCACATGGTCCTCCCCATCACCGCATCGGTCGTCGGCTCCTTCGCGGTCATGACCCTCCTGACCAAGAACAGCTTCCTTGAAGAAATCTCGCGACAATACGTCCTGACCGCCCGCGCCAAGGGACTGGGCGAACATGCCGTTCTCTACCGCCATGTATTTCGCAATGCGATGATCCCCCTCGTGACCGGTTTTCCCGGTTCCTTCGTCGCCGCCTTCTTCAGCGGCAGTCTGTTGATCGAAACCATCTTCAGCCTCGATGGCCTGGGGCTTCTGGGCTACGAATCGGTGATCAACCGCGACTATCCCGTGGTCATGGCCTCCCTTTATTTCTTCACCCTCCTGGGTCTCCTGACCAAACTCCTGACCGACATCATCTACGTCCTGATCGATCCCCGCATCACCTTCGACAAGGCCCGGTAAGGTTCATGAAAAAAGCGAAAAAGATTTTCGACCTTCGAAATCTTCTTGCGGTCCGGTAACGTCCGCACCCCGGCCCACATCGTCCCATGACCGGCAATTTTCCATCTCCAATACTTTGAAAAACATTATTTTTTTCTCATTCATTCCAAAACGTGCCGCATCCATTGCGTCACCATGGCATGGTTCTGGCGTTTTCGATGGCGTCAAGACCTCGGGCCATCCACAAACGTTCAGGATTCACGACCATGTTCAGAAAAATATTTGGCAAGGTGCAACAACCCTCGCGGCACGCCTGCCATCGGAACGATGTGACGATGGATGCAAAAAACACACGGCGCCCCCCTCCGGAACCCTCCGATGAAGGCACAGCCCATGAGTTCAACACCATCATCGAACAATCGCGGTTGGTCCCCCATTTCATGCCCATCATCGCCACGGGCCAACAACAGATCCATGGCTATGAGGCCCTGATCCGCGGTCCCGGAGAAAGCCCAATGCACATGCCCGAAGACCTGTTCGCCACGGCCAACGCCATGGAACGGACATGCGATCTCGAAGTCCTGTGTCGCCAACTTTCCCTCAAGGCTTTTGCCCAAACCTCCTCGCCAACAAAACTGTTTCTCAATGTCTCGCCCCATTGCCTCCTGGATCCGGAACACCCGCGCGGATCGACTGCCCGGCTGATGCATGTGTTGAACATCAATCCCAACCAGGTCGTGATCGAAATCACCGAAAACCTTCCGATCACCGATTACGACATCATCGTCAAGGCAGTCGATCATTTCCGGGCCAAGGGATTCGATGTCGCCATCGACGATCTCGGGGCGGGACACTCGGGATTGCGCGCCTGGTTCGAACTCAAACCCGACTACGTCAAACTGGACCGTTGTTTCCTCAAGGACATCGCCACCAATCCCCTCAATCAGGATTTTGTCCGTTCCATCATCCGGATGGCCCACGATACCGGATGCAAGGTCGTCGCCGAGGGAATCGAAACCGATGATGTCCTCCACCTTCTGCGCGATCTTCAGGTCGATTTCATGCAGGGGTTTCTTATCGGAGCCCCCTCCCCGGTCCTGAAAAGCGACATCGAGATTCCCTGGCCCAAGGTGGTACAGAACATGACCTTCCAGAATGAATCGGTCCCCGGCATGAACGCACACAAGGGAACCACCCTTGCGGAACTGGTGCAGTGGATCAAACCGGTGGAACCCGACATTCTGTGTCAGGATGTGGTCGAAATCTTTCGTCTCCGGGACAATCTCAGGTCGATCCCGGTCATTCGCCATGGCAAACCCAAGGGAATCATTTATCGCAACACCTTCCTGGGACTGTTTCTTTCCGCCTATGGTCACTCCCTGTACGACCGCAAACCCATCGACACCGTCATGGACACCCTGCAACCGGTCTTCGAACAGGACACGCCACTGGAACAGGTCAGCCAAACCCTGACCAGTCGCCGGGCCGAGTTGCAGGAAAACGAATTCATCGTCACCCACCATGGCCTGTACAAGGGTGTGGTCAACGTCATGGATCTTTTGCGCCGCATCACGCAACTTCAGGTGCTCAGCGCCCGCAACACCAATCCCTTGACCATGCTCCCAGGTAATGGCCCCATCCAGGAGACCGTCGAAGAGTGCCTGCAACAACGAACCCCATTCGCCATCGCTTATTGCGATCTGGACAATTTCAAGCCATACAACGACATCTACGGTTTTTCAAAAGGGGATGCGGTCATCCGGGCCACGGCCATGGTATTGATGAGTCACCTTGACCGCGGTCGTGACTTTCTGGGGCATATCGGCGGCGACGATTTCATCATGATCCTGCGCGGTGAAAACTGGGAACAGGTATGCCGCGACTGCCTCTCCTCCTTCGCCGCCATGGTCCCCCGATTTTATGACGAAGAGGATTACGCGGCAGGGGGAATCCGGGCGGCAAACCGGGAAGGTCATCCGACCTTCTTCGGCCTGCTCAGCCTGTCCATCGGACTCGCAACCCCCGACGTCGAAAAATGCCGCAATTATTTCGAAGTGGCAACCCTGGCGAGCCAGGCCAAGAAGGAGGCAAAAAAACAGGAAGGCAACAGCCTGTTCATCAACCGCCGCCTGTTCGTCAATCCTGCCGAAAAACTGCCCAACCCCAGCCCTGCCACCACCGGTCCCCTCCATTCGGCGCCAACCGGCAGCGCCCGTCATGACGCCGAAACACAGACCCATGCCGCCTGAAAAAATTCCAGGACCAACCTTCACTTCATGGCCAACCCTTCACAAATCCATCCTCCCGGATCAAGGGATGTCTCCGCCCCATCCCTTGAATCCAAGGACCAACAAAATCATTGGACCAGACCGGATCCGTTGGGATAATCTCTTCCAACAAGGAGAAACCCGGCCATGAATCATGCAGTCGCATTCGATACCCACGCCTACGTCAAAAAACTTGTTTCCACGGGATTCACCGAGGAACAGGCGGAAACCCAGATGCGTCTGCTGTCCGAGGTCCTGGATGCGCAACTTTCCACCAAGGCCGACCTGGCCAAGGTGGATGCCCGGGTCCTGGAACTGACCCGGGACATCGAATTGATCCGCCAGAACACAGAGTTGGTCCGGAAAGATATCAAGGCCCTGGATGTCAAGATCGAAACCACCAGGGCGGAACTCAAAAAAGACATCGAATCCACCAGAGCGGAATTCGGCGCCAAAATCGAATCCACCAAGGCGGAACTCAGCGCCAAAATCGAATCCACCAGGGCGGAACTCAAAAAAGACATCGAATCCACCAGGGCGGAACTCAAAAAAGACATCGAATCCACCAGGGCGGAACTCAACGCCAAGATCGAATCCACAAAGGCGGAACTCAACGCCAAGATCGAATCCACAAAGGCGGAACTCAAAAAAGACATCGAATCCACCAGGGCAGACCTGAAACGGGATTTGAAAGAACTTGAGCTGAGGATGATCATCAAGATGGGCGCCATGATCCTTGCCGCGATCCTTTCCGCAACGGGAGTGTTGGTGACCGCCCAGCGTCTCTGGCCCATTCCGATTCAGTCCGTTTCCTCTGTTCCCGTCGCCCCGGAAATTCAACGATCATCGGCGCCATGAAGGGGGTACGACAGGGCGACCGTTCGTAATGGATGACCGCGGATAAAAAAACCGACCCGATTATATACGGGCCGGTTTTCCTCGAACGACATGTCATTCCGGGCTAACGCCGGTTCTGTCCGCCTCTTCGGAAAACGGACAGGTATGTCGTCACTTCTTCTCCGGAGTTCCCGCAGCCGGGGCGACCGCTGCCGGAGCTGCCTTTGTCGGAGCGGCAGGAGCCGCTGCCGGAGCTGCCGGAGCCGATGGCGCAGCCGCCGCCGGAGCCGCCGGAGCCGATGGCGCAGCCGCCGCCGGAGCCGCCGGAGCTGATGGCGCAGCCGCCGCCGGAGCCGCTCCGCTGGGGGGAGCGCTGTCGGGAATGGCATCCTGGCCACCGTATTGATCGACGGTTCCGGCCAGTTCCGCCATGCATTTGCTGATGTACCCTTCCATCTTGTCGGCGGCGATGCCGTCTTCCTGTGCCCACTTCTGGCAGGTGCGCTTGTCGATTTCCTGATCTTCCTGGAGTCCCGCGGCAAACGCCATGGAGGAAGCAAACAAACCAGACACCACCAGCAAACCCATCTTCTTGACCATCATCGATTGTTCTCCTGTTTATGGCACACGACTGATTTTCCATCCCATTCATGTGGGATGCATGGGGCATGCAGGGTTGCGGGAGATCGGATTTTGCGTTTATAACAACACCCAGACCGCGACTCCACGCGCCCCCTTCAACAGAATTGGTAACCGATCATGATGTCCACGGCATTTCTTGAATGTTTCTGAAATGTTTCATACATATTTTTTCGACATTCATCCCGCCCGCCACCGGAATCATGTTCCCGGCACGGTCCGCGGACGGTTCCACCCCGGTTTCGATCAGGTCGCTCCTTGTCCGGAAATTCCGTGAACATATTGGTCGTCGAGGATGACCTGGCCCTGCTGGAAGTTCTGGCGGCCTATCTGGAAGAGTCGGGTTATCGGGTGCTCAAGGCCCGTAATGCCGGAGAACTGCATCGGATCCTCGGGCGGCAGACGGTCCATCTGGTCCTGCTGGACCTCGAACTGCCCGATGAAGACGGACTGGTGGTCGCACGTCGGATCCATGCCCGTTCGACAACCCCCTTCATGATCGTCAGCGCCCGAAACGGAAGAGAGGACCGGATCGCCGGCCTGGAACTTGGCGCCCTGGATTATGTCACCAAACCCTTCGATCCGCGGGAACTCGTTCTGCGCATCCGCAACATACTCAACCGGCAGGATCGCCCCGGTCATGCCGGTTCGGCGACACGCAAACGGGATGCGGAGGAAACGCTTCACCTGGGCGCGTGGCATTTGCACCTGGAACAACGATCCCTGATCCACGAGGATGGTCATGAAGCAGGATTGACGCGGGCGGAATTCGATCTTCTGGCGGCGCTGGCCTTGTCCCGCGGACGGGTCAAATCGCGTGATTCCCTGATCGACGCCGTCTCCCATGGCAGCGAACCCTCATCCGACCGGGCCATCGATGTCCTTGTCAGCCGCATTCGCAGAAAGATCGAACCCGATCCCCGAAACCCCATCCTCGTTCTGACCGTTCCCGGTTACGGTTATCGCCTGGCCATCACCCCCTGAAGTCCGTGCCAGACCACATCCCTCCGACCCGGATTGCCGCAGTCCTGACCGACCTCCCTGGTGACCGACGGACAGGGGATTGGCGACACAACCATGCAGGGCGTCCAGGGATTGTCGTCCCAGGAG
Source organism: Magnetococcales bacterium (assembly GCA_015228815.1). Lineage (NCBI taxonomy): Bacteria > Pseudomonadati > Pseudomonadota > Magnetococcia > Magnetococcales > Magnetococcales bacterium. Next base: position 139,567 of record JADGCV010000004.1, read on the forward strand.
TTCCAATTCCCTGATCTGAAATTTCGTTTCCTGCTCGCGATCTTCCCCCGGAATCGTCATGCCCCCCCCCTGCTGTTGCATTTTTCCGGCCCAGAGTCCCAAACGCCGCAACCCAATCGTCTCCGCCGCCCCCTTGAGTCGATGCGCCATCAGAGACATCCGTTCACGATCCCCCGTCACCAAGGCCCGCCGCAGTTCCTGGATCGATTGCTCCACTGAAAGAAGGCAGGCGGAAAAAACCCGTTCGAACCGCTCCCGCGACAAATCCCGGCGCATCCTTTCGAATGGCACGGCATCCAGAACCGGAGGCAGGCCGGAGGAAAGGAAACGCTTGTCCCTCTCGCGCAGCGCTCCCAGGGGCCGATTGTCCGCCACCGCATGCAGAAGCTCCTCCAATTGCTCCAACAACAAAGGCTTGGCCAGAAATCCATCCATGCCCGCCTCATGACAGAGATCCATCTCCTCCTTCATGGCACACGAGGTCAGCGCGACGATCAAAACCGAAGCCCGCTTCCCGCAATCCACCATCCGACGCGCCCGACGGGTCACTTCGAGACCATCGATGTCGGGCAGTCGGACATCCATCAGGACCAGATCGTAATCCCCCTCCCGCAATTGTTGCAACGCCGCGCCGCCACTCCGTGCCAGGGTTGCCCGAACCCCCAGATGGTCCAGCATCCCCAGGGCCACCTCCTGGTTGGCCGGTTCATCCTCGACCAGAAGGACATGCAATGGCCGGGACAGGACGGTATTGACCACTGAAGAGGTTCCCGGGGCGGCATCGTCACGACCCGCCTCCAGGGGAACGCGGATCCAGAAAAGGCTCCCTTGACCGACCATGCTTTCCATGCCGATCTCTCCCCGCATCGCCCGCAACAACGATTTGCAGATGGCCAACCCCAGTCCGGTACCGCCATAATGGCGGGAAATATGTTCTCCGCCCTGGGAGAAAGGGCGAAACAGACGTTCACGGAACTCCTCGGCGATCCCGATGCCGGTGTCCCGGATCTCCACCCGCAACCAGCGCTGCCCGCCCCCGGTCTCCTCGATCCCCGCCCGCAGATGAACGGCTCCCCGATCGGTAAACTTGATGGCGTTTCCCGCCAGGTTCAGGACCACCTGATGCAAACGCCCCGCATCCCCCACCAGGGCCCTCGGGACGCCAGGCTCCATCTCCATGGAAAAATCGATCGATTTTTCCACCGCCCGAAGGCTCAGAAGATCGTGAATGGATTGAAACACCGGAGCCAGAAGAAAGGTTTCCCGTTGCAGCGTGACCATTCCCGCCTCGATCTTGGACAGATCCAGGATGTCGTCGATCATCAACAACAGGCTGCGACCCGAACGAACAATGGTATCGACCTGGCTTTTCTGTCCCGGAGTCAGTTGCGTCTTCTCCAGAAGTTGCGCCATCCCCAGAAGGCCATTCATGGGAGTGCGCAGTTCGTGGCTCATGGTGGCAAGGAATTCGCTCTTGTACTGGTCGGATCGCCTGAGTTTTTCCGCCTGCCGTTCAAGGGCTTCCTGGGCCTCGACCAGCGATCGGTTGCGTTGCTCCAGCACGGTCCGGGCATTTTCTAGGTCCATCGATTGCTGGCGCAGTTGGTCGTTGGTCCGTTGCAGTTGGGTTGCCATGGCCCGGGACACGTTGAGGGCATCGGCCAGGGGACGGGCCTGGGCGCTTTCGAAGGCCATGGCGATGGCCTCCATGGTCTCCGCGAAAAAATGGACCTCCCGCTCCCCAGGCTCGGCAAGAAACGCCAGGGCGATGACGCCACGAGGTTTTCCCTCGGTATGAAAGGGCGCCAGAAGCAACGCCTGGGGAACAATGCTCCCGATTCCCGTGGCAATGTTCCATTGGACCTGGGACAAATCCCGCCACAGGGTCGCCCCCGACCTCCGGGCGGCCATGCCGATCAATCCTTCCTCCAGGTCCAGGACCCGGTCGCGATCGATTCCCTCCGGGACGGCATGGCCTCCGGTACACTGCAACCCCTCGCCATCGGGCCGGCTGACCACCAGATACATCACCCCCGAAACGGCATTCAGGTGATGGCACAACGATCGAACCACCCGACTGGACAGGGCATCGATGGACAGGGTGCCGCGCATCGCCTCGGCCAGACCGAGCAGACCATCCTGTTTCCAGCGCCGCAACCGGTTTTCCATGTCGGCGGACTGAAGATTGAAGGCCATGGTTTTCAAGGCATGGCTCAGACGATCGTGTTCCGAACGGGGAGTGATCCGAATATCGAACCGGCCCTGGGAAATGGCATGGGCCTGACTGATGATGGTCTCCATGTTTTCGATGATTTCATTGATGGCCCGGGACAGGTGATCCTGGTCGCTCTGGAGTTGCAGACGGTTGGTGAAATCGCCCTCCACCACGCGATTGGCCATCCCGGCAATGGCCAGATAACGCTCCGAAATGGTATTCAAGGCTTCACCAATGACCGTCAACTCGTCGCGAATCGCCGAAGGAGGATTGTGGACCATCTGCCCCAGGGCGATGGCATCGGCATGACGCACCAATCCCCGCACCCGTTCCGAAAGGGTTCGGATGATCCACCGGGCGATCAGGGCGCACAGAATGATGGCGATCAGGGCAATCGCCATGCCCGCCCACCGCGAAGCGATATAGGTCTCTTCCGCCTGCCGTTGCGCCGATTGCATCTGACGTTCCTTGCGGTTGACCAGATCCTGAAGAATGCGTTCCGCCTGATCCATCAGTTGCCGTCCCTTGCCGGTGGAAAGATCGAAGGCGCGATGGTTGGCGTTCTCCTTGGCCTTTTCGACGACTTGCAGGGTAATCTGGACAAACTGCTCGAACTGTTCCCTGATCGATGCCAGAATGATCGCCTCCCGTGGCGTGGCCAGGCGGGACAACCGCTCCAGATGATCGTTGACGTTGGATTGCAACAGGACGATGCGGGCGGCATATTCGTCCATGCGGCGGGTGTTGTGGGTGAGGATGAGGTCCTTTTCGGCCCGATGGATCTTGACCAGGTCGCGATGAACCCGATTGCCCAGATGGGCCTTTTCGATGGCCGATTCCATGTCCTGGCGCGCCCTGAGGACATCCATGTCGGTGTGCTGGATGAGTTGCCGAAAAATACGCAGGGCAATTTCATGTTGCGCCCGACCCGTCTTTTTGTAGAGTTCCCGTCCCTTGGCGAGCGCCCCCTCCTGGATGAAGCGGACGATCCGTTCGCTGGTCTCGAAATATTCCAGCCAGCGTTCGCGAAACCGAGACAGAAGTTCCTCCTCGGTCGGACTGGCCAATGATTCCAGTTTTGTGGTCGTTTCCAGGACCCTTTTGCGCGACGTGGCGATCAGTCGAATCAACTCCTCCGATTCCTTCCTGCCCACCTCGAAAAGCAATATCCTTTCGTTTTTTTGGGTTTCCAGAACGTCATCGAGCAGTTGGCTGGCGATGTGGGATTTGGCCATGGCCGAATGGGCAAGAATTTTGGAGGCGTTGCGCACCCTGAGTTCACTGCGGTCCACCAGGGATTCGATTCCTTGTGCCAGTTGGGCAAAGGCCTCCTGTCCCACCCCCTGGGACAGATTGCGCGCCTCGACATTGGAATTCTCGCGGGTCAAACGGACGATGTCCCGCCGCACCTGGCTGTAGCCTTCGAACAGGGTGCGAAATTTTTCAAGATTTTTCGTGTCTTCCGCACCAAGTGAATTCATCAGGATCTGAAAATGCCGTCTGAGGTCGCCATCGATGGTCTCCATGACCTTTTCATATTGATCCATTTCCCCCTGATCGCGGGCAAGGATCATATTTTTCTCGGCCCGTTGCAGCGCGATCAGATCCTGGACCATTCCCGTGGCCAGACGCAGATTATGGGCATCGATGGTGACCACCAGTTCAAGGGTCTTGCGGGTGCGGTCGAGAAGGTCCAACCCCGACCAGGTCACCAATCCCATCAGGCTCATCACCATGATGAAACCGGCGATGATCCTCTGGGAAATGGTACGAGGCCACAAACTGTTCACCATGGGAAAACCCGTTCCAAGGCAGAAAAGATACTTGAGAATGAAACGACGCCGCCACAAGAAGACCCGGCATCCTGGAATGGTGACAGGGTCCCGCCTTTCGCTTCACGAATCAAGTGGCCTACAATGAGATTTTCATCGCAATCGATGGAAAGGTGCGCGAGAATTACCCATACCCCACTCCAATCCAGTCGAACCCTCAACGAATCCATGGACACCCCCGATGGTTGGCGACAAACTCAGACGCATTCCCACCCTCTGGAACCCATCGTCCGGAGTGGCGACGTTGCTGTTGCGCCAGGGGGCGGGGACCGTGGCGCTACTCATCGGGATACTCCTGTCCATTCCCGGAATCCCTGGACCCGGATTCGTCCTGATATTCCTGGGCCTTCTGCTGCTGGACTTTCCGGGAAAAAGACGGCTGATCACACGATTTTCCGGCCAACGCTGGTTCCGGGTCACCCGGGTCTTTCTGAGAAAAAGATTGCGTATCCTTTTGGAAATGAAGCCACCAATCGTCACCCAAGATCCTGAATGAGCCTGTCATGGACACCATCGCCGCCACCCTTGCCCGACGTTGCGATGACGACGGCCACCGTTTTCAAACCGCCGACGGCGAATTTCTCGATGCCCTGTGCGGGGCCAGCGCCGTCCGTGTCGAAGAAGGGTTCGGAAAGAAAAGATTTGTATTCGCCGACGGCTCCGCCATCACCATGGGGGATGGATCGTGGCATGTCGGTTTCGCTTCATGCTTCTGCATTCGCGCCATGGGCCATTTTCCGGGATGCGCCAACCCGGAAACGACTCATCCCGCGGAAGAATCGCCCGCACGCCAGGTGGATCCCCCGTCCAGCCGCCCATGTTTACCCGTTTGCCCCCAGGAAGAACGCCCCACCTCGGAACCGGAGTCCGAATCACCCCGATTGGAGGAAACGGACCCTCTTCCCGCCGGGTCCATCCCCCTGCCCGCCCCGCCGCCCTATACCATCCGTACCTATGGCAAGATCAATTCCACGGTGGCCATCGAAGGAAGCCACAACAAAGCACGGCGCGCGGCACGAGCCATGCTCTCCATCGAGGCAGGCATCAGCCACGCCTGGCTGATCGACGTCAACGGCAGGATCATCGACGCCTACGAGCTGGTGTCCGTCACGGATGGCTCAAGCCGGATCCGGAAAATCGCCCCGGGCGACCTGGGCAAACTCAATCAGTATGTATTACCCCTTTGAGGAAAAAAAACATGCAACCTCGGGAACAAATCAGCCGCTGGCTTGTCCAAGGAAGGTTTGGACGAGCGGAACTTGAACGATTGTTTGTCGAATTCGGTACTTATGGCGCCGCCACCTTGCGGGATGATGGCGAAATCCATGTCTACGGCTCCAGTCAATGCGCCTGCGCCGACGAAATGGCCTCGGATCAGGAACTGGCCCGTTTTATCGGTTTTGTCGAACAACGGAAAGGACCAGGAACCATGGACCTCTTCGAGGCCATCGAACAACGACGCGCCGTCCGCAAGTTCGATCCCCACCATGAGATCGACGAGGCCCAGGTGATGGAACTGTTTCGTCTGACCATGCTGTCACCAACCGCCTTCAACATGCAGAACTGGCGTTTTCTCTGGCTTCGGGACCGGGAAAAACGTCAGGAACTGGCCGGGGTCTTCCGCAACGGGGAAATGGTGAAGAATGCATCCCTGCTGGTCTTGATTCTGGCCGATCTCAGGGCATGGGAAAAATCACCCGAGCGCTACTGTGCCCAGGTACCCGAAGAGGCACGCAGTCGGATCGTCGCGGGGATGGACCATTTCTATCGGGACGATCCATCGAGACAACGGGACGAGGCCATGCGCTCGGGAGGGATGGCGGCGCAAACACTGATGCTCGCCGCCCGGGGAATGGGACTGGATTCCTGCCCCATGATCGGCTTCGACTTTTCCGCCGCGGCAAACCTCGTGAACCTGCCTCATGACCACTGCATCGTCATGGCCGTGGTGATCGGACGGAAACTGGAATCTCCCCCCCCGCGCACGGAACGACTCGCCTTGAATGAAGTAGTCATCATCGACGGCTTCCCGGGATTGATTCAGGAATTCAAAAGGGACAAACAATGAGCCAGTCCCGCGGAATATCGGTTTTTCGCGTAGTTTTTTGTTATTGTTAGCAATTCACTGATTGTGGCACAGGTGCCGGATCCGTTCGTCACCCACCCACGACACCTTGAGTACATCCACCCGTCGTGACCGGTGAAAAAGTGAAATGAGTAAATCAGGAAAATGTGATCTTTCGAAGTTGTCATGCATGCCTCGGGCATGTAGAATCCGACTTTGTAAAGATTCCGTGATCCCGCCGATCATGACTACGCCGCTTGAGGTGAGGCCGGCTCCCATCGGGGCAAGCACACTGGAAAGCAATCTCACACTGTCAAGAGGAGTCATCGTATGAGTGCTAAGGAAATGGCCTTGAACACCCCGATGCTGAACGAACTGGAAACGGGGGAATGGCCAAGTTTTGTGACCGATCTGAAGGCGTATTCCAAGAAAAGACCCGTCATCACCCAACTGCTCAACCAGTTGGAAGAATCCTATGAAACCCGCTGGAACTACTGGCAAGGGAAGATTCTCAACGCCCCCGGCTACGGCGGCGGCATCATCGCCCGCGTCTCCGACAAGGCGGACAAATATCCCGGTCTCGCCAACTTTCACACCGTCCGCGTGATCGAGCCGCCGGGCTGGGTCTACAGCACCGATGCCCTGCGCAATCTGGCCGACATTGCCGAAAAGAACGGCGCCGGCATTCTGCAGTTCCATGGGATGTCGGGCGACGTCCTCCTCCTTGGGTTCGACGATGCAGGCTCCCTGCAATGCGCCGAAGACCTGATGAACAATGGTTGGGACATCGGTGGCTCGGGCGCCGCCATGCGGACGCTGCAATGCTGTGTCGGTCAGGCCCGTTGCGAAATGGCCTGCTATGACACCATGAAAATGACAAAACATATTACCGATACGTTCATTCACTATCTGCACCGTCCGGAGTTCGTTTATAAATTCAAGTTCAAGCTCTCCGGCTGCCCCAACGATTGCGCCAACTCCATCGTCCGCTCCGACATGCCCATCATCGGCACCTGGCGGGGCCCCATGCAGGTCGATCAGAAGAAAGTGGCGGAATTCATCGACCAGAAGGGGATGGAATACCTGATCGACAACGTGCTGACCCGCTGCCCGACCCGTTGCCTTTCGGTCCGTGGCAAGGAACTCGTGGTCGATAACAGCGATTGCGTCCGTTGCATGCATTGCATCAACGTCATGCACAAGGCCCTCAAGCCGGGCAAGGACCGTGGCGCGACCATCCTTGTTGGCGGCAAGCGGACCCTGAAGATTGGCGACACCATGGGGTCGGTTCTGGTTCCGTTCGTCAAGCTCGAAACCGATGAAGACCGCACCAATTTCACCGATTTCGTCGAGAAGGTCTGGGAATTCTGGAACGACAACGGCATGGATCACGAGCGGATCGGCGAATTCATCTATCGCATCGGCATGCTGACCTTCCTCAAGGGGATCGACATCGAACCCGACGCCCGGATGGTCAGCCGGCCCCGGACGACCTCCTACATCAAGTTCGAGGAATTGGGACCCAGCCGGTTCGAAGGGGAACGGGTCCAGAATCCCCCCGTCTGGAATCGTGAATCGGAAGGTCGGGAAACCGTCTAGGCTGCTCGAATCATCGCCAACAGGCCATCATTTTCACAGGAGTCAAGCGTATCATGAGTCAAAACACGTTGGCGCCCCGCGACCAGGGCGCTCCCGACTACACGAAGTATCTGCATCCACTCATGGCCAAGAACTATGGCAAGTGGGACTACCATGAAAGATTGCGTCCTGGAGTGCTTGTCCATGTTGCCGAGAACGGCGACAAACTCTACACGGTACGGGCCGGATCTCCACGGACGATGAGCGCCGACACCGTGCGCAAGGTGTGCGCGATCGCCGACAAGTATTGCGAAGGGCATCTGCGCTTCACCACCCGTTCCAACATCGAGTTTCTGGTGGGCAAGAAGGAAAACCTTGATCCTCTGATTCATGCGGTCGAAAAGGATCTCGGTTGGCCACTGGGGGGGACGGGTCCTTCGGTTTCCAACATTTCCCACACCCAGGGCTGGCTGCACTGCAACCTGCCCGGATCCGACGCCGCCGGTTCGGTCAAGGCGCTGATGGATGACCTGATCGCCGATTTCAAGAACGAGGAACTGCCCAACCGGGTACACATTTCCTCCTCGTGCTGCCAGATCAACTGCGCCAGCCATGGCGACATCTCCATCATCGTGCAACACCACCATCCACCCCGGATCAACCACAAGAACATGCAGATTTGCGAACTGCCCAAGGTGGTCGCCATCTGCCCTGCCGCCGCGATCCGTCCGGCGACGATCGATGGAATGGAAACCGTCGAAGTGGTTGAAGAGAAGTGCATGTACTGCGGCGCCTGCCATGGCCAATGCCCGAGCATGGAAATTCGCGATGCCCAGACCGATACCCTGTCGATCTGGGTCGGCGGCAAGATGTCCAACGCCCGCAGCGCCCCGACCTTCATGAAACTGGCGGTCTGGGGAATTCCCAACAACCCGCCGCGGTGGCCCGAAGTTTCCGCCGCCGTCAAGACGATCCTCGCCGCCTACAAGGAAGGGGGCAAGCCGTGGGAGCGTCTGGGAGAATGGATCGAGCGGATTGGATGGCAGAGGTTTTTCGAAAAAACCGGTTTCCCATTTACCCGTTATCACATCGATGACAGTCCGGAGGCCCTTTCCACGCTCAACAGGTCGGCCATGCTCCGGCTCTGATGCGGTTGTCTGGTAACCTGTTTACTCCGGGAGGAATCCGTTAATGCTTGAGTCGTCCATTTTGAATCAGGTTTCCAAGGAAGACCTGGAAGCAAGGCTCGGTCGTGGTGTACCCGAGGAAATCGTCGTCCGTAACGGCACCAGCTGGAAATGCCCCACCTACGTACAAAGGATCCCCCCCTGCCGGGACGCTTGTCCCAGCAGCGAGGACATCCGGGGCTATCTGACCACCATCGCCCAGACGGGAATGTTCAAGAAGTCGCATGATCAGGCCCTGGATGAGGCGTGGGAACTGTTGACCGATAAAAATCCCCTTCCGGCCACCCACGGTCGGATCTGTCCCCATCCCTGCGAATCGGGATGCAACCGGCAGTACATGACCGATGGTTCCGTGGCGATCAACAACATGGAACGGTTCATCGGCGACCATGGCCTGAACCGCAAACTGAAGTACAAAAAATTGACCGACAAGGTGTCGGGCAAGAAGGTTGCGGTCGTGGGATCGGGTCCCGCGGGGCTTTCCTGTGCGTATCAACTCGCCCGCAGGGGGCACAAGGTCACCATCTTCGAGGCGTTCGCCAAGACGGGAGGAATGTTGCGTTACGGCATCCCCTCCTACCGTCTGCCCGACGACATCCTCGACGCGGAGGTGCAAAACATTCTCGACCTGGGGGTGGAACTCAAATGCAACACCCGCATTGGACGAGACATCTCCTTTGAAGACCTGAAAAAACAGTACGATGCCGTTTTCCTGGGTCTTGGGGCCCACAAGGGAAGCGTCATGAACATCCCTGGGGAAAATTCGGCCAATGTATTCACCGCGGCAAGTTTTCTCAACCGGGTCAACTCCGGGGCCAAGGTGGAAATCGGTTCCCAGGTCATCGTCATCGGTGGTGGTGACAGCGCCATGGACGCCGCCCGCGTCTCTCTGCGCCTTCAGGCAGAACTCGATGCCGCCGATGCTTCGGGAAATCCCCATGCCTACGACCAGGCCCGCGAGGAAGTGGATCGGAAGGCGCAACATGATGAAGAGACCGTCTCCATCGAAAAAACCGCCCTGGACTCGGCCCGTTCGGCGATCCGGGTGTCGAAATACACCCAGGTGACGGTGCTGTACCGCCGGACCAAGGATGAAATGCCCGCCATCGCCAAGGATGTGGTCGAGGCGGAGCATGAAGGAATCCATTTCGAGCTTCTGACCGCCCCGGTGGAAATCATCACCGAGGGGGGACGGGCAACCGGTGTCAAGTGCATCCGGATGGAACTGGGTGCGCCCGACAGTTCTGGCCGGCGTCGTCCGGTACCGGTCGCAGGCTCGGAATTCGTCATCGCCTGCGATACCATCATCATGGGGATCGGGCAGGTGCCGGAATTGGAGCAGGGAATGGATACCCTGGCGGACAAATGGGGATGGCTGTCGGTCGATAAGACCTTCAACACCCCGACCCCGGGGGTATTCGCCGGGGGCGACGTGATCGGACTGGGTATTTCAACCCGTTCCGTCGGACATGGACGGATGGCGGCTCGTGCCATTCATGCCTATCTCAATGGTGACAACATCAATTTGGCCCACAAGGCGCGTCCGGTGAAACATACCGAAATGCGTCTGAGCTTCTATCCGTCGATCAAGCGGAACGAGGAAAAGCAAATTCCCGTCGAAGAAGCGACCAAAACATTCAAGGAGACGACACAAACGATCTCCTTCGAACAGGCGTTGGTGGAGTCCAAGCGTTGCATGAGTTGTGGCCTGTGCTTCGCGTGTGACCAATGCCGGATCTACTGCCCGAGAGAAGCCATCGAGCGTGATTTCAAACGGCCACAAGGCAAGGTGATGCATACCGATTACACCCGGTGCAACGGTTGCCATGTGTGTCATCTTTCCTGCCCCTGCGGTTACATTCAAATGGGGATGGGACTGTAGATGGACCGAACGGAGGACCATGAGTTCTTTCCTGGTCCTCCGTCTTTGTTGACAACGGGTTCTGGTCGTGGACCGGGCTGGTCGAACCCGTTGTCAACCCGAGACCTTACATAGAGCAAATCATTGACAGTATACTGATCTATAAAATGTGACAAAGTGGCATTCAAAGGTGACCGAGAGCCTGAACGAAAGGACGTTTGCCAAGGTCTATCGATATGATGATTCCTATTTGGAATATGCTGATTTAAAATATCATCAATTGCGAACACTTTTTGTCGGTTCGATCACCCCTCGAATGTCTCTCCTCAAATGCTATTCATTTCAACCGGTCGGGATCAATGGTGTTTATGAAAACCAGCCGATCTTCGGCAGAACTTTGCGATTGACTTTGCCGAATCAAGGGTTGCCTTATGCGTCAGAGCCCTTCAATGCCATTGTAACCGGTTTAAGGAGTAATTTCATGCAAAATTCATTAGATCATCTCGATAATGCAGGTCTGACTTCGGATTCCGTGATGCAGGTCGGGAGACGGATGCTTGAGGCAACGATTGATATGATGCCTGATGAAAGGCTCCATGCCATCCCGAAATTGGAGCGTCTTCTGGTGCAGAAACTTCAAGATGGCGAACAGAAAGGCGAGGCCAAAATTCTAACCAGCCTGCTGCAACGTCGTTTTGGCACTATTCCCGAATGGGCCAGCGAAAAGATCGCCAAAGCAGAGCCGTCCTCTCTGGAAGAATGGAGCCTTCGGATATTGGACGTTCAATCCCTGGACGATGTTTTTTCGGACAGGGGGTGACATGACAGTGGGTCTTCAGGGCTGCCGAGGCCAAGTACAGACATGTCGCATCCATCAACGTATGTTTAAGCGTGAATCGGCCCTTGGCGATGGTTTCCATGATGACATGGACTGATACCAAAGCCGACGAGATTGAAAAGAAATTGCCCACCGAAGGTGGACATCATGTTCAGGTTTTCTCTGTCATCTCCTTTCTCCTTCACTGGTTCCCATGCTTCCTGACATGCCCTGGTTGCAACTACTGCCGGCGTGGCTGGCCGTCGCAACGGGCGCCTTGATTCAGGGAACCGTCGGTTTTGGCATCGCGTTGATCGCCGCCCCTTTGTTGTTGCTCATCAAACCGGAACTGATCCCCGGCCCAATGATGTTTGCCACCTTTTTTTTGACCTCATTGACCTGGTGGCGGGAACGTCATGCGGTCCATTGGCAGGATGTCGGAGGAGCCTGGATCGGACGCATGGCGGGAACAGTGACGGGAACCATTGCCATGGCGCTCCTCCCCGGGTCGATTCTGGTCCCGACCATGGGTTTCCTGATCGTGGTTGGGGCTTTCATGAGCATGCACATTCGACCTTTTCAGCCGACTCGTCCCATCCTCATGGTGGCTGGTCTCATGTCAGGAATCATGGGGACCATGACCTCGGCGGGTGGTCCACCGATGTTGCTGGCCTTGCAACATGTCTCGGGAGCGCGACTGCGAGCCACTCTGGGGGCATTTTTCACCCTGGGCATTGTATTTTCCCTGGCCTCGTTGACGATGATCGATCGTTTCGGTCTCCGTGAAGCGCTTCAGGGAATATCGTTCGTTCCGGCCATTCTGTTCGGTTTTTTCCTGTCCAATCGATTATTGACAGTCATCGACAAGAAATGGTTGCGCCGCCTTGCCCTGGCCTTTTCCGCGGGATCGGGGATAATGATCGTCGCCGGCTCACTGGCAAAATGGATGGCGGAACAATAACCTGGTCAACACGACTTGGAAGACGACCCGACCACCGGTTCACTTTTCAAGTTCCGCCTGTATATCCAGGATCTTTTTGGATGCCACATCGCGAATGAAATAGGTGCCGCCGTCACTCTGACGCAATATCCGGCTGACAGTCACCCATTTTCCATGGGCCTGAACAACCTGGTCCCAGAAAGACCTGGGAATTTTCACCGTTCCATCCCCCTCGAAAGCCACCATGAACGCTTCCCGTGGAACGATTTGAACGAATAGTGCCATTTCGGACAAATTTTCTGGCGAAAGATCAAATTGTTCTCCTTCGCAAAAAACGGTCCGCCCCATCATGCGGGCCATGGAGAAACGAACCCATTGGTCATCCGGAGCGGTAATGCTGAAACCTACCTCAGTGCCGTCATGTTCGTCGGGAATCATGGTATACGGCATCTGCCAATGACGAACGATCGCCACTTTCCTGGGTTGAAATATTGACGTACCCACCACCTCCCGTGAATCTTCCAGCTTCTTCACCCCAAAAGGAAGCGGCTCAACCCGTAATGGCATCAAGGATACGAAAGACAAGGGCGCTTTACGTATCGCACCCTCTTTCGCTTCCTTCTCGGCGGCCAGTTTCGCTTCCTTCTCCGCCAACACCTTCGCTTCCTTCTCGGCGGCCAGTTTCGCTTCCTTCTCCGCCAACGCCTTCGCTTCCTTCTCCGCCAACGCCTTCGCTTCCTTCTCCGCCAACGCCTTCGCTTCCTTCTCCACCAACGCCTTCGCTTCCTTCTCCGCCAACGCCTTCGC